>JAETPY010000033.1 GCA_021770925.1 Erysipelotrichaceae bacterium
CTAGCCACACGATTATCACCGTTTGTCAATAGTCAATTGAACAAAAATAAAAAAAGCTCTTTAATTTTTGTTAAAGAGTCTTTTTCAAGTTTTGATGCTTAACTTAATGACATTGGCTTAAACAGCTCGTTTTTTAATCTTCTTGAATATGTTCTAATCCCTGATTAATAATTGTTCGAACATGTACATCTGCAAGTGAATAAAACATCGATTTCCCTTCTCGTCTATTTTTTACCAGCTTATTTTGTTTAAGTATTCTTAATTGATGCGATATTGCTGATTGTGTCATATTAAGAGCCTCAGCCAAATCACAAACACACACTTCTGCTTCAAAAAGAACAAATAAAATCCTAATTCTTGTCGAGTCCCCAAAAATTTTATATAATTCAGCTAAATCATATAATTCTTCTTCTGGCGGCATCTTTTCTTCTACTATTTTTAATAAATCTTCATGAATTTCAACTGTATCACAACACTCAACTTTTTGATTATTCACAATATTCCTCACTTTCTATAAATGACTAACACGCAAAGCACGAATAGCATTTAAAACAGCTAATACCATCACCCCAACATCAGCAAATATGGCAATCCACATATTAGCAATACCCATAGCTCCCAAAATCAAACAAATAATTTTAACTCCAATAGCAAAATAAATATTTTCATAAACAATGCGAATACACTTTTTAGATATTTTAATCGCTTTAGCAATTTTTAAAGGATCATCATCCATTAAAACAATATCTGCCGCTTCAATTGCAGCGTCACTCCCCAACGCTCCCATAGCGATTCCAATATCAGCTCTTGATAAAACAGGAGCATCATTAATACCATCACCAACAAAAGCAACCTTTTCTTTATTTCTTTTATTTTGCAATATTTCTTCAACTTTGTCAACTTTATCAGATGGTAGTAAATCACTATAAACTCCATCAATTTTTAGTTCATCTGCAACCTGACTAGCAACATTTTTTATATCCCCTGTTAACATAATTGTTTTTTTAATCCCTATTTTTTTCAAAGCATAAATAGCTTCTTTAGCATGAGGTTTCATTAAATCGGAAATTAAAATATGACCTGCATACTCGTTATTAATCGCCACATAAACAACAGTTCCTACACTATGACATTGTTGACATGATACAGCTAATCTTTTCATTAATTTAATATTACCAACAGCAATATTTTGATCATCTACTTTTGCAATAATCCCATGACCGCTTATCTCTTGCGCATCTAAAATACGGTGACGATCAATTTCTTTACCATAAGCCCTTTGTAAACTTTTACTAATTGGATGATTTGAATAACTTTCTGCTAATGCTGCATACTCTAATAACTTATTTTTTTCAATAACCGCATGAATTTCTGTCACCTCAAACACACCTTGTGTCATTGTTCCAGTCTTATCAAAAACTACATATTTTGTTTGCGCTAGTGTTTCTAAATAATTTGATCCTTTAACCAAAATTCCTTCATGACTGGCTCCCCCAATTCCAGCAAAAAAACTTAATGGAATACTAATAACTAAAGCACAGGGACAACTGATAACTAAAAAAGTTAATGCCCTAGAAATCCATTCACCCCAATTTCCGTCTACGTTTAAAAATAAAGCCGAAACAGCTGGTGGAAGCAAAGCTAAAGCAAGTGCTCCATAACAAACTGCTGGTGTATAATATTTTGCAAATTTAGAAATAAAATTTTCAGATCTGGATTTTTTTGAGCTGGCATTTTCCACCAAATCTAATATTTTTGAAACTGTTGATTCACCAAATTCTTTAGTTGTCTTTATTTTTAACAAACCATTCAAATTAATACATCCACTCATCACTTCGTCATTAACCCCAGCTTCACGTGGTAGACTTTCACCTGTAAGTGCACTTGTATTCAAAGTTGTTTTTCCTTCAACAATAATACCATCAAGCGGGATCTTTTCCCCAGGTTTAACAATAATGAGACTTCCGGTTTTTACTTCATCAGGATCGATTTTTTCTACTTTTCCTAAAGCGTTTTCAATATTAGCGTAATCAGGTCTTATATCCATTAAATCAGTAATATTGCGACGACTTTTACCAACTGCATAGCTTTGAAAAAGCTCACCTATCTGATAAAAAAGCATAACAGCAACGCCTTCTATATATTCTTTTAATGCAATTGCACCTACTGTTGCAACAGCCATTAAAAAATTTTCATCAAAAATCTGTCGATTTAAAACTCCTTTAATTGCTTTTCTTAAAATATCATATCCAATAATAAAATATGGAATCATATATAATCCAAATCTTAAACAATCCTCAACATCAATAAATTCTAAACCAGTCATACAAATCATTGTAATAGCAATTCTTTGTAAGATCTTTTTTTGTTTCCTATTCATATAAACCCCTCCACTAAAAAGCGCCACAATTACGTAGCGCTTTAACCACTATAAGAAAATTTCACAATCATCTTCAACAATTTTACAATTTTTGATAACATCCTCCATAACAGTCTTTATATTTACACCATCTTCAAATTCAACTATCATTTTTAAAGTCATAAAATTAACCACAGCATCTTTAACACCTGCTGTTTTTTTAGTTGCTTCTTCCATTTTATTAGCGCAGTTTGCACAATCTACATCAATCTTATATGTTTTTTTCATTTTTATGCCCCTTTTTATTATTCATTTGAACAATTGTTCATTTGTTAATTTTATTTTATCACGTATATTATTGAAGTCAAGATAAATACATAATATTTTTCCAAAATAAAAGTCGTGAATTAACACCTTCATTAAAAACTTTTTCCACTATATAGAAAACCAATCGACATATAAGATTAATCGATTTTGCATCTTCAGCAACATCTAAGATATTTTATTATTTACATTGTATATTTCTTTTAAAGACACTTTTATATACTTAAAATCCATTGCAAAATTTTCTTTTATCTAAAAATGATTATCTGTTGAAATAATAAACAGATTTTTACAACACACTTTATCACAATTTAAAAGTCTATTTTTATTCCACCCAGCCCCATAATTTTTTACTATCCATCAATAGAAAAATTCAACTAAAAAACTATTTCAGTTAACTTATTTTCTAATATATAATAAAGATTTTTCTTTTATAAAACAGGCTGTTATCTAATCAACAAATAAAAAAGCACTGCAAATCCATAATACATATAAATCCACTAATAGTTTTCGATAAATCTAATTCTATCACCTTACATACAGCATGCCAATAAACTAAAATATTTATTCTGCTATTAGCAGAATATCTAAAAATAGTACCATGATATAATACTATCTATAAATGACCAATGAGAAAAGTCATCATGTTAATCAGCAAACATATCATTACTCTATCCCCTAAAGAAAGAGTAAATTTTTTAAAAAGTTTAGGTATTGATATTTCAGTACAACAATGTCATACGCTTGCTTATAAAACAGGTATCATTGGCCTAATCGAAGAATTATCAAATGCCGATGAAATAATTTGCAACAATGAAATACATTAATTTTTAAAACAAGCTATACCCTGCTACTAAATATTAAAAAATAACCTCCAGCAATAAAGTCTAGACGATATTTTAACAGAAATTAAAATATCGTGGTATATTGTAAGCAATATATTCCTTATAGTCAAAATTTAAAACAATAAAAAGATAACTATGTGAATGATTTCTCTAAACCAAATGTTTAAGCCATTGATTATAAATGATCCAAATATGAAACATTTTTATATTGTTATAAACCATTTTTGCTATTATATATGTAAAATTTTACAATTGCTAAACTATAATCAATCATGAATTTTTGTATTTATTACATAAAATGCAACAAGTAATTTAAGGAGTTTTTAGAGTAACCGAATAAAAGTTTATAGATACGGAAACATTATGAAAACATCATGTTTTTATATAATTTATAAAGCATATTACTCTTGTTTTTTATAATATATTATATAAAGATATGATCGCATGCGTGTTTATTCTGCATAAACGATATCGAACCAAATACATCTATGAATCAAAATATCTCAAAAGTCAAATCAGAAAAACAGGAGTTGGAATGAACTGGTAACAAGCTGAAAAAATTTCTAGAAATAGAACTGTCTGGGGATTCAAAGAATAGAAAATATAGTTGTCAGTGTCCAAAATGCAATAAGAGCATGTTCAAAAAATTGGATTTTTTGACACTTTCTAACTTAATTGCTTATTGCCAATACAAACGAATCCAAATTTCTATTAAAAAAAGCTCACAAGTAACTTGTAAGCTTATTCTCTAATGGTCTCCCCTCACGGTCTCGAACCGTGGACCCTCTGATTAAGAGTCAGATGCTCTACCAACTGAGCTAAGGAGAGATGACATTTATTATAATACACCTGTTTTTAAATAAAAGCAAGTAAATTTTGATGATAATGTATAAAAGTTATGCTATAATTATTAAAGTGGGGGTGGTTAGCAATGTTTTACAAACAAACTGTTAATGATATAAAAGTTGTTATTTTGTCATTAGATGGAGGATTATTAGATTTAAACCGTCTAAGATTCAATTACTTTAAAAAAATATGTAAAATCCATAATTATGATTTGAAAAAAGAAGAGTTTGAAAAATCATTAGGTAATATGCACACTATGTATAATAATTTTCCTATTAGTAAAGACATCATTCCTGATGATTTAAATGAATTAATTGAACGAGATTTGTTTGAATATGCTAAACTAAAGCCAAATTCATTAATAAAAGAAGGTACTGAAGAAATATTGCAATTTTTTAAACAAAAAAATATAAAAATCGCTGTGATTTCTACTCATAAAATAAAACGAGCAATTCAATATTTACAGTTAACTAGACTATATAATTATATTGATTTTATTATTGGAGGGGATAGTAATAATCCACCTTTACCTGATTCATGTCTATTATCAATAATTTTGGAACAATTAAATGTTGCACCTAGAAATGCTTTAGTAGTTGCAAATTATCCTAATTTATTGTATGCTACTAACCAAAAATTAATTAACGCTATTTATTTAACGGATTTATGTCCCGTCTCTAATCCTATTTCTTCTAGAGTATTTAAAGTTGCTAAAAACAATTTAGAAGTTATTAATATTTTCCTATTTGCCCGTTATGATTCAATGGAAATGTATTCACCATTATTAGGTATGTCTAGTGATATGTCGATTGAAACACTTGAACAAACATATTATAAACTGCTTGAAGAATATCACAATGACTCTCAATTGATCGATTTAGTACGTGACACATATCATTATTTTTTAGGTGAAATTCTTAATAAAAAATCAGATTCCATTAACCCTTCTTTATTTGAAGATGATATATACAACAATCAAGATGATTCTGAAAAAAGAGATGATTTAACCCCTGATCCTGATAATAATCAAGAAAGTTTAATCAAACATTTTGAATTTACAGATGAAGCTAAAGATATAAAAGCAAAACCTGCAAGTAATAAATCAATAATTGGTGGAGATCCAAAGCGTGTTAACGAACTCATGGATATTATCAACGGGACAACAGAAACAAAAACTGCCAATGATAATATTTCTGATATTCCAATAACACAAGAAAAACCAAAGATAACTGCTTATATAATTAATTTTTTCTATACTTTAGCTATTGTTGCAATTGTATCCTTTTCAGGAATAATAGTCTTTACTGCTTTTGAAGATTTTATTTGTGGACCAGGAATCATTGCTGGGATTATAAAAAAGGTAATCGACTATTATATTAATATAGTTCTAACTATATATATGTTCATTTTTAATATGCTTCATAACATTTTTAGTTTTATTCTTAATTATAATGGTTTAATTTCAGGAAATAGTTTTTTATCTACCCTTGCTATTAAATTAGTTTTATTCATTATTTTTAACTTACTTATTGTATATATTTTTAAATTTGGGATCAAATTATTACAAGATGCGGAGGAAGATAATGACCCTTATACAAAAGATTAAAGAAATCGATATTAAAACATCACATTTTTTTCCAAAGTTTTATCATCATAAATTCTTAAGCAAAACAATGAAATTTATTGCTGGAATTGGTGATTTTGGAATGATCTGGCTACTTTTAGTACTTGTTTTAAGTTTAAATAATAAAACTCAGCTTTTATCTCAAAAAATGCTTGCTGCCTTACTTTTATCAACTATTATTGGACAAGTCACAATTAAATCGATTGTAAAAAGAAAAAGACCCTGTCATACTTATAGCGATGTTAAGATGTTAATTGCTATTCCTAATGACTATTCTTTTCCATCTGGACATACTACATCAAGTTTTGCCTGTGCCACTACTGTATGTTTCTTTTTTCCTAAAATTGGAATATTTTTTATCTTGTTTGCATTTTTGATGGCATTTTCCCGATTATATTTATTTGTTCACTACTTAAGTGATGTAACTTTCGGGATTATTTTGGGCATTAGTGTTGGAATTCTTGTAATGATATTTTAAAAAAGTGTACTAAATAACTTAGGAAATGGATATACCCCTAAATTATAAGGAATAATCCATTTTTTGTTTATAAATGAAGTTTCAAATCTAATCAATCATTACTATAATTATATAAATAAATACTTAGTTAATTAAAAACATAAGAACATATTTGTTTAATAGTGCCATGAAGTACTCTTGAGCTTTTTTAGTTAATTACCAGTTCACTATACTTTTGATTTTCAAATAGCTAATATCCATACTGCTATCAATCATTGTAAATATAAGCTGCAGTTTGATTAGTTCAATATATTTTGAAAAAAATATATATTAAATTGATACATATTCTTCTATTATTTTAATCTTCATGTTGTATTTTTAACATCATGTATTTTAACACTTACATTGGACTTTATTATAAGCTATAAGATAAATGCTGCTAAATATTTTTAATTTCCCATTGAGATAAATATAAAATGATAATTTTTATAGTCATCAAGTCAGCAACATAAAATATTTTTTCAATCATTAGATAATTAGACAAACAATCACATAAATCAGCTATAATAAAAGACAATGAATACTAAAGATAAGGTATAATGACTGATAACGATCTCAGTTTTCACAATAGAAAACAGTGATAGTACATTTGTCATAGATTTTTCAATTATTATCTTAATGAATAAGTTCTTTTCATATATACCATAAAATTAGAATAAAATCAGATCATACTTTTATAAATATGAAAATCCATTTTTCAGGACAACTAAAAATTTAGTATATTTATTAGAATTATTACTTAAAAATTTTGATAAAAAAATAATTTCATAGCATATTTATTTGATTGTCTTTCTTTTTTTATTTCATTATTCTAAATTTGTAATTTGCCAAGTGATGATACTTTGTTCAATCTCTTTTCACTTAGCTTAGCTAATGCATCAGATTTTTTTGTATACTTATTTTGCTTATCTTGCTAACTGTTTTTCTGACCTCACATATGGATTTGTTGGATGATTTAAAAATTAACATCTCATTATATTTTCTGAAATTTCACCAAAAAAAGCAATAACGCCATTAATTGATCTTTTTGTCCAGATAGGATTTTATTATTATTTCTTCTTTTTCACATTTCATGATCTGAAACTTACAAGTTACCATGTAATTCGTTTATTCATATAAAACTTTCACCTTAGATATACTACAAGTATATCATAAAAAAACAGTATGTCTTAAAAAAACATACTGCTATAGCATCACATAAATTAAAATAATTGCAATAAAATTTTTTATTCCATGCAGTAAAATTGGTGTGATAATATTTTGTCTTTTTTCATAAGCATAAGAAAAAGCAAATCCTGCTGTCATATAAGGAATCAGTTTTATCCACTCACTCATATCACCAGCTAAAATATAACTATAAACATGTAACAAACCAAAAAGAAATGCTGAAATCAAATGTGCCCAAAATACATTTTTTTGACGTAATGTATTAAAAATAAGACCTCTAAAAAACAATTCTTCAACTATTGGTGCCAAAATAACTGCATGAAATGTCATCAACAGCATATTTGAAGATACCATTGTAACAACTAATGTTTGATTTGTTGCCTCTCGTACATCAGCAGGTAAAAATAAATTAACTATAAATTCACCTATATAACTAAATAAATATGCTGCCAATATTCCAATTGTTAAAACCCAAATAATATTTTCTAATAAATCCTGTCGAAATATCTCCCAGTTTTTTTTAATAAAATCTTTAAATAGAAGTAATAACAAAGCCGCGGTTGACAAAGCAATTAAGACATTAAAATAAATATTAACTGTATCTGAGGAAACGCTGTCATTTACATATACTGTGTATAACTTGATTAAAAAGTTAAAAATACTTGGTGCAAAATATAAATACCAGGGAAAAAGAATAATCGTTCCAATTGCCTTTTGGCGATTACTTAGTTTTATTTTTGTTATCAAACTCAATTTAACACCCCATTAAATAAGATTTTTATCCTCTAAATCTATCTCTTCAAATAATACTGCAACACTAGTTTGCATTTCAGCTGAAAACAAATAAACAGTTATAGCTGCTATTAATAAATCCGAAATTAAAGGAATTGGTAAAAACACCTGAATAAGTGCTGTTATTAAGATCATTAACAGAAACCAGCCTAAATATGAAAGATATAATACAAATAAAGTTCCTTTATATCCTTTCATTAAACGTGCCGATTCACTCATTGCTTTAGCACCATAAATTTGATATTTTTCTAAAACATAAGGTGTTAAAACAAATGTTAAACTATATACTACTGCAACAGCCATAATAATCACAAACCCTAGTATTATAAATCCTCCAAGTGAAACTGCCATTTCAACAAAAACCGGATCTTCAATATAAGCTGTAATATCACCTGTATAAATACTTGCCTGAGTAAATAACATTCCAATATAATCAAATATACTTTCATTAATCACTATTTTTGCAATTAAAAGCAGCACCAAACAAATAATCATTATGATTACCATTAAAAAAACAGTTTGAATAAAATAAGTAAAAAATAATTCTTTAAATCTTTTTAACCCAGTGAGTCCATCATTTTCAATCGTAATTTCATCACCACGTTCATTTACCGCTTTTAAAGCTGTTACAATATTACCATGAGAAAATGGCAGCATTATTATTGATATAAATAAAGAAACAAAAGGTATCATTACACCAAGTGTTTGACCAATATAATTTATAGCAGTTGTTATCACACTAATAAAAATAAAAACAAAAATTATATTATTACGATTCATCAAAATACTTTTAGCCTTTGTTTTAATATCGCGAATATTCATCCATATCTTACCTCCATGTGTGTATTATACCAAAAAAGTGGTCTAAAAGTAAAACTATTTAATATCCAAACTCGTCTTAATTGCCTGGTTAATTAACTGCATTATTTTATCATCAATTATTCCTACCTTTTCTCTAATTCTCTGCTTATCAATAGTTCTTATCTGCTCCAATAAAATAACACTTTTTTTCTCTAAATAATTACTTTCAACTGTAACATGAGTCGGTAATGGATTTTTTGTTAATCGCGATGATATAGGTGCTACAATGACAGTTGTAGAATAACGATTGCCTTTATTATTTTGCAACACAACAACTGGGCGGTATCCCCCCTGCTCGCTTCCAACTACTGGTGATAAATCAGCATAATAAATTTCCCCTCTATGTATCATATTCACAACTCCTTTAGTGCAGTATATGAATTAAAATCTTTTTTATTACCTGAAAATCATTTAACTAAATTGTCATTTTATGATAGGATAAAATCATGTGGAGGTAAAGATGATGATTAAAGCTGTAATTTTTGATATGGATGGTCTAATGATAGATAGTGAACGCGTTACTTTTGAAGGATATCAACACATCTTAGCCAAAAATGGATTAACTATGTCATTAGATTTTTATAAAACTTTACTTGGTAAACCATTAATAGGTATTTTTGAACAGTTATATAATGAATATGGTAAAAATTTTAATGTTGAAAATACTATTAAAGAAGTTCATCAATATATGGCAAACTTATTTGAAAATCATGGTGTTCCATTGAAAAAGGGACTTATTGAACTATTAAAATATTTAAAAGAACATAATTATAAAACAATTGTGGCTACAAGTTCTCAGCGCTATCGTGTTGATCATATTTTCCAATTAGCAGGATTAAATTCGTATTTTGATGATTCTATTTGTGGAGATGAAGTAACTAAGGGTAAACCTAATCCCGAAGTATTTTTAAAATCATGTGAAAAACTAGGTGTAAAACCTAATGAAGCTCTTGTACTTGAAGATTCTGAAGCTGGCATTAAAGCTGCGCATCTTGCAAATATCAAAGTTATCTGCATCCCTGATTTAAAATATCCTGAGCCTGAATTGGCTGATATGACATATAAAATTATGAATAATCTATTAGAAGTTCGTAACTTTTTAAACCAAGATTAACTTGGTTTTTTATTTCTTATTAAGTAAGACCAAACAAAAAAACAGACACAAGGTCTGTTATTTAGCCAGTTTATTTAAAGCATCTTTAGCCGCTTTTTGTTCAGCTCTTTTTTTACTAGATCCAATTCCAACGCCCAAAATCATATCATCCATTTTTACAGCCATTTCGAAAACTGGATTATTTGATGGGCCTGTAGCCGAAACCAGTTCATAAGTGACTGTTTTGCGCTGATCGGCTTGAATAAGCTCTTGTAATCTTGTTTTAAAATCAGTTATTTCATCATAATTGACATCTTCAACATGTTTATAAAGCGTTTTATCTAATATCTTTTCAACATATTCATGTCCACAATCATAACAAACAGCCCCTATAAAAGCCTCAAAAATATCTGCCAATACGCTATCTCGATCACGACCGCCATTATTTATTTCTCCTGCACCTAAAAAAATCAATGACCCTAAATCTAATTCTCTTGCAAAACGTGCTAATGATTCTTCACGAACTAATTTAGCTCTTAATTTTGTTAATCGTCCCTCAGGCAAATCAGGATAAAGATCATAAATATGTCTAGAAACATGATATTGCAGCACTGCATCACCTAAAAATTCCAATCGTTCATAATCATGATTTTTCAGCTTATTTTCGTTAGCATACGAAGGATGCGTAAATGCTTCAGTAAAAATATTTATATTATGATAAGGTATCTCCATAATTTGTAAAAATTGTTTTAATTCCACTTTATTTCAATCCTTCTTTCATTTTTTCTACTACATTACTTGAAACCATCTCAAACGCTAAATTCATTGCATTTTCAAAAGCGACAGCATCACTAGAACCATGAGCTTTAATAACTGGTTTAACAAATCCAATCATCAATGCCCCTCCAGCAGCTTTAGTATCAAATTTTGTCATTAATTGTTTTAAAGCCGGCTTGGCCATCACGGCACCTAACTTAGTACGAGTTGAAGACATAAAACCGTCCTTTAAACTTTTTACTAATACTTTTGCTACCCCTTCAGTTGTTTTCAATGCAACATTTCCAGTAAATCCATCAGTAACAATGACATCAACATCTCCATCTAAAATTTCCTTACCTTCAATATTCCCAATAAAATTAATTTCTTGCATACTTTCTAAAATTTTAAATGTTTCTTGATGAATTTCATCACCTTTATGATGCTCACTACCAATATTTAGTAATGCTACCTTAGGATTATTAATTTTACGTACATTTTTAGCATAAACATTACCCATAATTGCAAATGATTTTAATTGTTCTGCGGTATTTTCAGAATTAGCTCCCACATCAAGCATAGCTACTCCCTTACCATTATAAGTAGGTAACATCGCCATCAAACATGACTTTTCTACACCTTCTAAACGTTTCAAAAATAGCATTGCACTAGCATAATAGGCACCTGTATTACCACATGATAAAACAGCATCAACTTCATCTTTTCTTGCAAGCATCATTGTTTTAACCATACTAGATTCTTTTTTTCTTCGTATCGCTAAAATATTTTCTGTCATTTCTAATACTTCCTGAGCATCAATCAAAGTAACCTGCGAATAAGGCTTTAAAGGCTCTAGTTCTTCTATTTTCCCCACTACATATAACTCATCAGTTTTATTTTTACTAAGAAATGACAAACAAGCATCAACAACTATCGAACTTCCTAAATCACCACTCATAGCATCTATTCCTAATTTCATATCTCTTTCACCTCATATAAGTACATATTATAACACAAATTAATCAATATATTTATTATTGTTGACTAATTGTTCTTCAATATCATTAATTAATTTTAAATAAACAGCATCATTAGACTTACTTTCTAATAATTCTAAAGCATCATTTCTACTTACCTCTAAAATATTAATATCTTTAAAAATATCTCCAATCACAAAAGCTGGTAACCCGCTCTGCTGATTTCCTAATATGTCTCCAGGACCCCTTATCTTTAAATCATAATAAGAAATTTCAAAACCATCACTACATTTTTTTAAAAACTCTAATCGTTCTATCGCTTCTTTACTAGTAGAATTACTTAATAAATAACAATATCCCTGTTCATCACCACGTCCAACTCGCCCTCTTAATTGATGCAACTGGCTTAAACCAAAACGTTCTGCATTATAGATTACCATCCAGTTAGCATTTTTAACATCAACACCAACCTCAATAACTGTTGTTGAAACCAATATTTGAATCTGATTAGCCTTAAAATCACTCATAATTTTTTCCTTTGTTTCATCGTTCATTTTACCATGAAGCAGTCCAACTTCATAATGTTCTTTAAAGTAACTTTTCATGCCTTCATATATATTTGTAGCATCTCGACTATCAATAGTTTCGCTTTCATCAACCAATGGACATACAACATAACATTGCCCGCCTCTTGCTAGATAATTTTTAAGTTTATTTAAAATTGGCTTCATACTATGGGACTTTATAACATCTGTTACTACCTGCTTTCTTCCATTAGGCATTGTTTTAATCGTTGAAACATCCATATCCCCATATAAACTAATTGCTAAGGTTCTAGGAATTGGGGTTGCTGACATAACCATAAAATCAACCTTTTGGCCTTTTTCTTTTAATGCTTTTCGCTGATTTACACCAAAACGATGTTGTTCGTCTGTTATTACTAAACCAAGATTATGATAATTTACTTTTTCCTGAAATAAGGCATGGGTTCCCACTACAATATCTATTTTTCCGCTTATTAAGTCTTGGTAAATAGTTTGCTTTTCTTTATTTGATAAATGTCCTGTTAATAAAGCTAAATTAACTTTAGTTTCTTTTAATAATGCTTTCAAAGACTGATAGTGCTGTGTTGCTAAAATTTCTGTAGGTGCCATCATTGCCCCTTGGAATCCAGCTAAATAATTAGCATATAGACCAACTGCTCCAACAACTGTTTTACCACTTCCTACATCACCTTGAATAAAACGATACATGGTTGTATCTTTTTTTAAGTCATCAATTATTTCATTGACTGCTGTCATTTGATCAGTTGTTAATTTAAATGGTAATTTTTTTATAAACTGTTCTAATATTTTGGGATTAAATATTTTTTTTATTCCAATATTTTTTTTACGTGAAAATTTTATATACTGCATTGTCAATTGAAATTTTAAAAATTCTTCATATTTTAAATATCTTAAAGCTTCTTTAATATCATCATTATTACTAGGAAAATGAACCAAATTTAAAGCCAATTCTTTATGAATCAAATGATGTTTGATTAATAAAGAATTAGGTATTTCGTCTTGAATATGTCCTTGATAAAATTTTAAAGCTTTTTTTACATAATTTTGAAAAGATTTTTGAGTTATTCCTTCTTTTAAAGAATATACAGGCGTAATCCCGGTTATTTCTTCTAGTGCTTTTAATCTAATATCAGTTGCTATAATACTATGATTAGCACTATTATATTTACCAATAATGGTTAAGACCATTCCTTTGACCATATTTTTCTTTAGAAAATGACGATTAAAAATTATTACTTTATATACTTCTTGTTGATATAAAATCTGAAATATCAATCTTGATAAACGCCCTTTAAAAAAAACTTTAGGTTCATCAATTAAAACACCTTCAATAATAACTTTTTCATTATTCATTAAAGGTGTCGATTCTATACAATCATAACGATATGGAAAATGAAGAACTAAATCTTTTAAACAATATATTCCCATATTATTTAATAACTTAATTCTATTATCATTTATTTTTATTTGTTGTAAAGGAATCTGCTTCGCCATAATATCACCACAACTATTGTATATTATTTGTTGAAAAATATCCACTATTAACTACTAACCAAATATTATCATTTATTATTTCATAAAAAAGCCATTCAAACATAAGACTATTAATTCAATTTTACTAATCACTACAGTCCATACCATGACATTCATACTTGCCCAGCTATTTCTTTTTTCATTATATTTACAAGCATACTTGTAGTCAAACCTAATATACAGCAGAATAAAATTTTATGCATACCTTATTCATCGTTTTTTCATTGTTAATAAATTTTGCAAACTTATCAACAGTTTGATTTGTTCTGTATATATGCAAGGCGCATAAATTTCGTTGGCATCTATACCAACAAAGATTACATTTCTTATAATGATTTCCTATTATCATTAAGGTAACGATTCTTGATTTTTTTATTTGATCTTTGGCTAGCGGTTAGTACCACAGTAGTCTTTCACCACCCAGTTTTAGCCGTTGTGTCATACATATAAAAAACGCATACTATGTTATATGCGTTTTTATATCATTAAATTTCTTTTTTCTTTTTTTGAGATAAAATCAAACCAGCTGATAAAGTAAGAAGTATACCAGGTAAAATTACAGATATACTGTCTCCAGTTTCAGGGATTGATGTTTCATTATCACCAGCTGATACTTTAACTAATGCGACAATTGCATCATTAATTTTGCTTGTAGCTTGATCTACTTCTTGTTGTGTAGCATCAACATCATTGTAAACCTTACGACCATTATCAAGTGCTATTATTAATCCTTGGTAAGATTCTTTAGTATATTCAGCTTCTTTAATTAATTCAGCTTTTTTAATTGCCTCTAACAATAACTCTTTATTTACACTAACTTCTAAACTAGGAATTTCAAAGGCTGTTTGTGAAGTAGTATTAGTTGATGTTAGTGTATTTTGATATAATAAATAGAATGCTGAAGCTGACCAGCTAAAGTTTTTAGTATGTAAACCATCACCCGTTTCTGGATTGTAATTTTCATGGATCGGTCCATTACCTAATAAACCCTTTGCATGATCAAATAATTTTATTGTCGCATCTTTAGCTTCATCATTATAACCATAATTTTGTAAAGCTTCTACTGCATATAAAGCTTGATCCAGCCATACTGGTCCTCTCCAATATTTTTCAGGATTATATTTATCGTTATCTTTTGAAGCTGTAGGGAAAGGTACAAAAGTATTAAATTTATTTTCATCTATCATATTTTCAACTACTTTTGCAGCATGTTCTTCAGTTGCAGCTTTTGCCCATAAAGGAATCCAACCCTCAGTTCCTTTTCCACGATTAACTAATAATTTTTTAACACTACCATCTTCATTTGTTTGAACATCATAATAGAATCCAGTTTCTTCATCGTACATATTTTCATTAATGTATTTTTGAAGTTGTTTTGCTTCTTTTGTATATTTTTCAGCATCAGAATCATATCCTAATTCCTCTGCCATTGATTTTAAGAAACCTTTTTCAGCATATAAATATGCATTTAAATCTACAGATTCTTGATTGATTACATATCCAATTGGTTTCTTTGCTTCATCTCTAACAGTATAAATTAAAATACCTGGATCTTTAAATATATCAGTACTCACACCAAATCTGTCAAAACGAGTTGCATTATCCATACCACTTTCCCAAGCAGCAGCCTCAATACCTGCTTCTGGACAAACTACACGTTCACCATTTTCATCATATATATAACCATAATCATAACCTTCCCAAGGTGATTCTACAGCAACAATTGTTCCAAAACCTTCAATTTCTTCACCTATTTTATATGGCTGATCAGTTACAGGATTGTAATAATTTTTCCAATCATAACATGTTTCATGAACCATTCCACCATACTCAGCTACTCCATTTTGATCAATATCACGATTTGTATACCACCAATTATGATAAGCCACTAATTTAGGATACATTTCTTTTAAAAATTCTTTATCTCCAGTTTGACGATACACATTTTCAACTGCCCATGCTGCCAATGCAGGTTTGGAATTACGTTCATTCCAGTTACCACCGTCACCACCACGGTCTTCGTTTTGATTATAGAAAATACAATCAATAATTGCACCTGCATCTTGTGGACGTACTGCATCATCACTTGTTATTTGATAATCGAATAATGCTCGTACATTATTCTTAGCTAATTCTTCATTAAAATATGTTGTTGCAACAACTTGTTTCCAAGAGTCCCAAGCCCACATACCAATAAACCATTTATAAGACATTGATGGTACTATTCCATCATGTTTGATTGCCCCTGCTGGTGAAAACCAGTTAGTCATCAATGTTTCCATTGACTTAACTGCAGCTCTTTGATAATTTACATTTATATCTGTTCCGTTTTCAAAGATCGTATCTACATAACCTTGCCAACGGTCATTATTTTCTTTAAAATATTTATCAGGATTTTCTAATAAATCAACAATTTTTTGTTTTTCAGTATCTCTTTCTTCAATTGTATATGTAAAACTCTGTGTTTGATAAGTTTCGTATTCACTATTTGCACCAATAACAACAGGTTCATTTCTAGTAATTGTATATGATAATTGATCATCACTTATATCAGTAGTAACATTATCTTCGCTTAATACGATATCAAATGAGTTTTCATCTGTTGTCATATAATTCCATGTACTACGAATTGTTTCAAAATTAACCTTTACCCCTTTGTTTTCTTTAGTTAATGTTGTTCCCATTTTATTATTTGGATTTGTATAATATGTAAATAGATGTCCATCCCAAGATACATTTAGTTTTAATTCTCCATCTGTTTTATTTTCAATTACAGTTTCAATTAAAGCAGTACGATTAGTACCAAAAATTAATTTTAGTTTTAAAGTCAAATCTTTTAACTCATATGTTTGTTCTAATCTACCTGGATAATATATTTCACTAGTTGTCCCTTTAGTTAAATCAATATTTTCAACACCATCAGCAGTTACCTTTTCTAAATTTATCTTATTAATAGAATCAGATAAGTTAACTGGATATTCTTCAGCAATAATTACTGGTCCAGCAAATCCACCATATAAATCAGTTGCATTTTTGTTATGAAGATAATAACCATGCCAAGCCCCTAAGTCTGAAAAATTATTATATTCATTAGTACTATATGTACCATAAATAGCTTCTTTAGGGTCTGCTGTCACATCTAAAACATTTGCAAATTCTGTTAATGGTTTTGACTCTTGAGCTGCACTTGTAATAGTAACTGTTGAGCCAATCATCATACATGATAACCCTAAAATCACCCCTTTCTTAAAAAACTTTTTGTTTTTAATATTCATTTTCCTTCTCCTTTTTTCAATGAACTGTAAAATGTTGTAAACCAGACTTCATGAATGCGCGCTTTTTCATTAAAAAAGGCACTAACCATACGAAATCTACATAGAGATTAAAAGAATCACTATATAAAATTTAGTATAGTTAATGCCTGCCTTACCAGTTACACACCATTTACAAGAGTAATGATATCATTGAAATCTGTTACTGTCAATGTTCATATTTAAAAATTGTTCTTTTTTTTATACATTTTAAATCTTTTATACTTTAACCCTCTGCAATGAAAAAACTTTATATCTATATTTTTATCATACTATTCTAACCACTTACATATCTTACTTTTATATTAATTTTCTTAAAATTAATATAAAATAACAATTTAACAGAAATTATTTTTATTAATCCAACAATATATATAATATCTTCATATCTACATTTTGATAATTCTAATATTATGCTCACTTATAAATTGATCTGCAATTACTTCAGTAACATACAAATCTCCACTTTCATCTAATAAGACCATAATAAAAAAATTTTATGCTTTTTTCAGTAATTAACTGCTTGATTTTTACCCATTATTAATAATGATGTTGATAAATCATCTACCAAAGTGCTATTTTCACTCATAACTGTAACTAATTTTAAAACAATATCAGCAGGATAACCTGCGATTGGATCTATAATATGATAATATCTAAGCCTATCTTATTTAAAATAGCATTCATATCCATCTGATGCAATTGCTGCACAATCTTCAACATTTAGTATTCCTAAATGATCATTACTGCCAGGATTTTGAATTGTAATCTGCCACATCTCATCATTACTTTTATTTTAAAACTAAATATATATTCTAGAAAGCCTGGTTATAATTTTTTACTAGATCTTCCATCACTTCTCTATTTATTTTATCATTCAATATAATATACTAGATCAGTTTAATTCTAATAATATTTCCATTCACTTCGTTAATTACCAAACCAGCCATAATATTTATGCAGGTGTCCTATACAAAAGATAATCATTCCTCTATAAAGCATATAAAAAGAAGAACTGCTGTAGGTTATCTACTAACAGTTCTAAAAAATCATTCTTCATCTTTCTTTCTTCTTAATGCCACTACTGCTGCTCCTGCAAGTAACATCATAGTTGTTAATTGACCCATACTACTTGAATCTCCTGTCTTGATAGCATTTCCTTTTCCACCAGTATCTCCTGGGGTTACTGATGTTTCTGCTTTAGCTTCTAGTGCATCCATACTTTCTTTTAAGCTTTCTATTGCTCTTTCTACTGTTGCATAGTCTGCTTCTGGATTATCTAATACTTTGCCTGCATTTTCTATTTCTTTTTGTAATAATTTCCAGCTTTCAGCTGTATAGTTTGCTGCATTTAATCCATTTGCTTTATTGATTAATTCATTTAATAAATCCTTATTTGGTTTCAATCTTAGTTCTAAAAATGCTTTAATTAATTTTGTATATGTTTCATTTACTTCTTCCTGCATTACATTTTCATTAGCTAAAATATCTTTAGCTTTATCTAATACTGGAAGCATTGCATTCCATGATGCCTCACTGTAATCAGCTTGATTTAACCTTTCTATTTGAGTAACTAACTTATCTAAATCAGTTTTATCTCCCTTGAAGAATTCCAGCATATGCATTGTATTTGCTAGACGATCAAATGCCATATCAACTTGTTCTTGAGTAGCGTTAGCATCATCTAAAACCGCTTTAGCATTAGCTAATACTGCTTTAAATTCATTAACAACAATAGGCACAACATTTTCTAAGTCTTTATCAGTAACCTTATCAGCTACTTCAACTGCTATTTGTAAAGCTAACTTATTTGCTTGCTCTTCAACTTCAATCTTTTCAAGTGCATTAATTGCACTATTAAGATTTTCAATTGTTTGATCTACTTCTTGTTTTGAAGCATCATCATTATCATAAACTATCTTAGCAGAGTCTAAAGCTTTATTTAAATTTATAACTCCAGATTCTTTATATTCACTCAAGTCTTTTCCATCCCAAGCTAAAATTAAATTATTTAACTGTACTTTATATTCTGTCTTATTAACTAATGCTTCATATCTAGTCTTTAATAATTCAACAAGCTCATTTATTTCAGTTTGACTATCAGCCACTTCATATTTATTTTTAGCTTGATCAAATACTTCTTGATACTCATTTACTGTTTCAATAAAATATTTAGTCAAATCAATATCAGTAAATTTTTTCATTTCATCTGCTAAAATTGTATAATCAAATGGATCATCTTTATTTCCTCTTGTTACTTGATAGTAATCAAAAGATACTTTTGAATTAGAACCTGATGGTGCATCATTTGGACAATCTTTAACTATTACTTTTGCAGAGTGTTTACCATTCCCTAAATTTAAATCTTCAAAAACTTTAGATTTTGGTTCACTACCCGAAACAGTTGTAAAAGTAGAAAATAACCCTTTTGAACCCCCATCAATTTGTACTTCAATATTTGCCCCAGCATAATTGCCTGATGCTTCAAGCTTCATAAAGTATAATGCTAATCCAGTACCTTCAAACTCAAAAGTGAAACTAGCATCTTTTGTTGTTGATTCAGTCACAGTGCCATTTTCATGTTTTGAATCATTCCAAGGACTCCAATTATTATCATAAGTAATTGAGCTGTCACGATCATCATATTTAACTGATGTAACATCTTTAATAACATTAATTGTTTTTTCTGCTGTTAATGTTGAATCTGTTTTATCTGCTGCACAAACAACTACACTTCCAACATGATTTACTGTCAATAATCCGTCAGCATCAATACTAGCAACATTTGAAGGTAAGCCTAAGTTATTTTTTACACTCCATGTAACACCTTCACCACTTGCTCCAGCAGGTAAATATTTAGCTTGCATTTGCATTGTATTAGTTTCATTTAAATTAATTGTATCACTAACAGATGTTATATCAAGACCAGTAACCTCGACATCTCTAATAATTTCAAAAGCATCTAACGATATCTTAGCCTGTTTAACAACCAGTTCTACTTTATGAATTCCATCGCTTAATTCTGTTATCTCTGATAAAACCTGTTGACGTATTGTTGATGAGTTATTAGTATCAACATCACTTACAACTTTTTGGTCATCAATATATAAATCATAGGTATGCGTATCATTGGCTTTCATTCCTATTATTTTTAAACCAGTACCTGAAAAATAGAATTTCATTGTATCGCCATTAGTGTATGTATATTTTTCTGTTCCTAAATATTGACCACTATCAGACCAGTCACCCCAACTACCTGTATAAGTAATCAAAGAATCACGATCATCCATTTTTTCAATACTTCCAATATCAACAGAAGTCAAAGCTGTAGTCATTTCACCTTCACCATTTTCAGTAACTGCAGCCACCTTGTATTTAGCACCTGTTTTATAAATATCAGTGTATGAATTCGTGTTAATAGTAGCAATTTTTTCGTATCCCCCATCTTCATCACTGCGATATACATTATAAGAATTTATTCCATTTATTGCATCAAATAAAACTAATGCTGATTTGCCATTACTATAAACCTGAGCATTTTCTGGTGCCTTTACTGGTTTTTCAGGAATATCTTCAATTGTATATGTTTTATTCTTTTCAGTTGCAAATGTAATCTTGTTATTTGCATCTTTTGTAAAAGTTACTTCGTCTCCATTATCATCTAATACAGTTGCTTTAGAAATATTTGGATATTGAATCGTACAATCCTGTCCGCCTTTAGATAAAATAACTGCATTAGTTAAATTATTACTCTGCCAATCCATTGTAATTTCAAAATTACCACGAGCTAACAAACCACTGACATGTCCAGTTGACCAAACATCTGGTAAAGCTGGCAGCATATTAATATATCCCATATTACTTTGCATCAGCATTTCAGCAACCCCAGCTGTATAACCAAAGTTACCATCAATTTGAAATGGTGCATGAGCATCCCAAAGATTTGGATAAGCCCCTCTATTAAAGAACGCTTTAATAATATCATAAGCATGATTACCATCACCAACACGAGCCCAAGAATTCAATCTTTGCCCCATACCCCAACCAGTAGCATCATCTCCACGATCAGTTAATGATACAATAGCTGCATTTAAATATTCTTCATTATCAAAACTAATCAAATCGCCTGGGAATAGTCCTAATAAGTGTGACATATGACGATGTTTACGATCACTTCCTGAAACACTTCCAAGTGTTGTTTCCATATACCATTCTTTGATCTGACCATCATCACCTATTTCGATTGGATCTAATTTACTTTGGATATCTTTCCATTGAGCCACTAATTCAGCATCTACACCTAGAGCCTCTGCTGCTTCACTAGCATCTTTAAATAATTGCCATACTAATGACTGTTCATAAGTATTACCAGCTGTATATGGACCATGCTCTGGTGAATATGCTGGTACAGTAACCATTCTACCAGTTTCAGGATCTTCTTTCAAAATTTGCTGATATAATTTTGCTTCTTCTTTAAGCATTGGATAAATTTTTTCTTTTAAATAAGTTATATCCCCTGTATATTCATAATATTCATAACAATTTTGTAAAATCCATGGTACTGCTGCTGGTGACCAGCCCCAACTAAATGCCCAACCTGGGCAGGTCCACCCAAATGGTGTATTTTGTGTATGAGCAGTAAACCCATTTTCAGGATTATTTTCATCACTTACTACGCCAAAATATGTCTTAGCTGTTACACGTCCTGGTTCTCGAAGTGAATCAACATAATCAATTAATGGTGTAGCACATTCCTGCATATTTGTAACATAAGTTGGCCAATAATTCATTTGTAGGTTTACATTCATATGATAATCGCTAGCCCAAGGAACACGGTTTTCATCACCAACCCGATTATTCCACACACCTTGTAAATTTGCAGGTAAATCCCCTTCTCTTGATGAAGCGATTTGTAAATAACGACCATATTGGAATAAAACAGTTTCTAAAGCTCGACGATCAGTCTCAGAGCTGCTACCATTTTTATAAGCCTCTAATAATGTATCAGTAGGCATATCAGGTACATCTTGTCCCAAATTTAATTCTACTCGATTAAAAATTTCTTGGTAATCGCTTATAGCATTTTCTTTTACTCTTTCATAACCTGCACTACAAGCATCATTTATACTTTTTGCAACCCTCGTATCTAATTGTTCGTCGGTTTCATCTGTACGATAAGTTGGATACTCATTTTTATAATCTGTAGAAGCACTAACAAAAATATGTACCTCAGTAGCATCCTTGACAGTTAATAAATCACCTTTAGTTTCAACACTTCCATCTACTGGATAAACTTTTAACTGCCCATTTAATTTTAACTGATTGTCATTCATTTGACCTGCAACTGTTATTTTATCACCAGTAACAGTTGTAGTAACAGTCTTTTGAAGTGCTTCTGAAGTTGCATTATCAATTGGAAATGATACATCAAAATTCATCTTGTCATTTCCCTTTGCACTAACTTTCATGGCGATAACATTATCTGGATAGCTGGCCAGATATTCACGATGATAATCGGTTCCACCTAATGAAAAATCAACATTTGCCAAAGAGGTATTTAAATCTAATTCTCGACGATAATTTTCTGCATTCCCATTTAATTTAAAATCTAAATAAATATCGCCAAAAGATTGATATGCACCATAACCATCTTTTGCTCCAATAATCTGTCCACACATGTTTTTTGCATCTTGACCACTTAAAAAAGCCTCTTGAACACTTTTTACATAGTCAGCCATTGACTGGCTGCCAACAGTATCAATGTTTCCGCCATTATAATTAGGCCGTAAATCACTTGGTCCACCATTCCATAATGTTTTATGATTAAAAGTCAAGTGTTCTTCACTAACTTCACCATAAACATTTGCTCCCATATAAGAGTTTCCTATAGGAAGACTAAGTTGTTGCCAGCGATTATCTTCTTCGGTTGTTCCAAAACCACCTTCACGTCCAGAAATTAATGTTCCTTGACTAACAGGTTCATCAAAATAAATCTTTAACGCATCTTTTACTGTCTTTGAACTAAACAGCTCTTTAGAACTAGTTTCTGCATGCAGATTTACCATTGGTAAACAAACAATAATCAAGGCACTAGCCAGAAGTATTTTTGATAACCTGGCAAACTTCTCCTTGTTTTTCATTCTCCTTTTCCCCTTTCTGTTATGAAGTGACCTTTGTCAAGTAAAAATTACACATTCATAATAAAATTATTTAATTTTATCATCAATGGCATATAAAAGCCTCGAATTAACTAGATCTACCGACAGTTAACCACTCTGTAATACGGAGATTGGCACCCCAAGGTTAATGATCCGTCAAATAAGTTCTAACTATATGTAAACGTGGATCATGAATAATTACTGATATTCAGTTCGCGACTTCTTTTATATCTTAGTTATGCCACAAAGAAAGGACCCTAAATAACTAAACCTGTTTCTCCCTTTTTTGAGACTCATCTATGCCATTGATTTTGTGTTTTATTTCCTCGACTTTTGTCCTCCTTTTTTTATTTTGGATTTAAAGAAATAATATTTGGATTTTTTCTTTAAATTCTTACAAATTATTCAATTTGCTGCTAAGTGTCTTTTTACATCTTCTATATTCTTCCTGTTTCCATTCCCATATAAATCCTGCTAGTTCTCTAGCTACTGCCATGATAGCCTCATTATATGGTTTCCCTCTCAATATCATCCTTCTAAATCTTTTTTGCATTCTACCAGAGTTTTTCTCACCATTGTATTCCCCGTCTTTGTGATTGGCGTATTGCTGTATTTCTCTGCACTCGAGTTTTCTCCTAGCAGCATCCCTAGATTTGCCATAAATACCTTCGCTGTTAGAAAACGTTGAAAATCACTTACTGTGACATGTATCTTCATTGCTGACAGTGTATCTACTCCTTTAAAACAAGAAATTTTAGAAACAGGTCCCTTGTATTCCTCCTCCTGTGAAAATTCTTCTATTCTTTCATCATATTTCTCAATTCGTTCATTTAAATAATCATATACTTTTAGATATTCATTCAATGTTTCTCTTACAATTTCTGGCAGTTCAATTTCTTCCAGCCATTTGATATGAGCAGCTGTCCAGTTGCTTTTCCCCTCATATCTTAGTCCTCGTCTTAATACAAGCGCACTGATCTGCTCCTTGATTCTCTTTCTTGACTGAATGACATCTTCTCTCAACCTATATATTCCTTGATTTAATTGTCGTGATCTGTTGGTACATGAACTGCTTTATATGAACCACGCATAAGATTAGTGGCAATATTAAATGCATCCATCTTATCGTTTTTGATTTTTAACTAATCCGTGCATCGTTGATGGTGCCAATATAATGCATGGAACATCATAATATGCAAATTCATGATATAAGGAAAATCCTAAACATCCTGCTTCATATCCTGTTAAAATATCGACTTCATTTTCTTGACATAACCTTTCTTTAGCTAATTTAATAAATTTAAGAACATTTTTTTACCTCAGCAGCACATTTTGTTTGTGCAATAACTTCTCCTGTTGATGAATTAACCCCACATAAACTGTATGTATTTTTATGGACATCCATTCCAATATAGATTATACTTTTCATTGTGACCTCCTATTGTCGTTATGGTATCGACTTTCATAATTTTTTTACTAATCTTATTATGAATCGTAATCCACGTTTTGACAATTTAGGAGGTCACTTCATATTATCTTTAAGTAATACATAAAACCACCTTTACATACCAAAAAGACAGCACTTGCCTACTTATAATATTTAAACATATATTTTTTTCTAAAACAAATGATATAGAAAATTGAGTAATTTTTTGAAACAACTCAATAACAAAATACACCTTAATAGCAAAAAACAAATTATTTACTCTATTTATAATACTTTACATTATGTTTTAAACCATTAAAATTGCAACAAGAGATTAAATGATTACACTTAATCCAATTTATCCCAGATCGTGTTTTAACAATGATTAATAACTTTAGTTTATCATTTTTGAATAACCTGTCATTTACTGCTTTTTCATAATATAATTAATTCATTTTTAATTACCAGCAATAAATCATACTCATTCTTCTTCACTTATTCCATATCTTGCTTCAATTAAATCAACAGTTCTTTTTAATACACCTTCAGCTTTTCCTTTTTCATATATTTTCTGTTTTTCAGATTCAGATTCATTTTCTTCCTGTTTAAATCCCGCTTATAATACATATCCCTTAACAGTTCATCTTTTTTAAACCGCTTTATTTCTTAATAATATGGCAACTGAACATAACTCCTAATAATAAAATTATACTTTTCCACTATTTCCTTCTTCATTAGTACTTCTATATATATCAATCAGCTTTAGATTATTTTTATCGATATCATCAATAAAAATAATCTGATATACCGGATGCATAGTTTTAAGGTAGCCTCACAAGTTTCGAAGCATTTTAAAGTCATTTCATCCTGATTGGTTTCTTTTTATCAGTACTTTTTGGAGTTTTTTATGTCAAGATTATGTTCATTTTATGTTTCCTAGAATCCAAACCAATAAAAAAGGTCATACCAGGCTTTCCATTCGAAGCTGTTGTTGATTAGGTAACATTAATTCAAAAAAGATAAGTCTCATAATATTACTATTCATTTTGATGAAGATGTGGCTCATAGTTTCATCTATAGATATAAGATCATTGATGATATTGGCAAACAATTCAAGGTAGAACTCAACAAAAAATATCGAAAGAAAGAAGAAATATAGCAAAAAAGCAGCACAAAAAGTACAAAAGAGCGTTTCGAAAAGTGCTAATTATAAGCACATAAAAGCCTGATTGTAATCCCCGCTTGAAGAACAAGAATCCAAAAATATTTAGAAAAATAAAATGACCTATATATACTCGATATAAGTCATTTCTATAGTTCTTTGACAATTTAATAAAATTACTTACACAAATTTCTTGACATTCCCGCTGAAATTATTCTATTGCTTTCCTAATTCTGTTTAATTCTAATAATATTTATTATTCACCTGTCTCATCTATTCTTTGTTTAAACTTTTCATATGCATCTTCTTCAAAGATTACTTTTTTTATCTCTTTTAACTGTTTAACATTTAGCGATAATACCCATTCTTCTTCTCTTATCCCATATCTTGCTTCAATAAAATCAATGCTCTCTTCAGCTTTCCCTTTAACCAAGCCTTCTATTTCACCCTCAGTTCTTCCTTTAGCCAATCCTTTTTCATATATTTCCTGCTTTTCAGATTCATTAGCTGCCCTGTTTAAATCCCGCTTATAATACATATCTCTTAACAGTTCATCTTCATTAAACATTTCCAACTTCTTTTTCATGATCTTTATCACTCCCTGGTTCGTTAAACCAATTATATCATC
>JAETPY010000034.1 GCA_021770925.1 Erysipelotrichaceae bacterium
ATTAACAGAAGTATCTAGTGAACCGGTAGAAAATTCTACAGTTGTAAAACCAGGAGATACAACAAGTATCAAAACAGGTGATGAGGTAAATATTATTTATCCATTTGCAGGACTTGTAATTGCGTCAATCGTTTTATATGAAAATAAAAAAAGAAAATTTAATTAATGTTGAATCATTTCTTTAATAAAAAATGTTTAAAGAGGAATTTGGTTATACCATATTCCTCTTTTTTGAATGAATATTTTATTATTTTACTGTACTATTTATATTTTTTTGCATATAATCAAATAAAAAAGATTAGGGGGAATAAAAGTGATTGATGGACATATGCATTTAGAATATGGGGAATTAAATAAGGAATATGTATTACAATTTGTTGAAGCAGCACAAAAAAAAGGATTAACCAGAATCCAGATTTTAGATCACACGCATCGGTTTAAAGAGTTTGAACCTATTTATGCTGAATTAACAAAAGAGCCATTACAAAAAAAATGGTTAGAAAATAAAAAGATGAAATTTAAAGATAGTTTAAATGATTATGATCGTTTAATTAAAGAAATGAAGGCCATGGATCTGCCAATTAAGGTTTCTTTTGGATTAGAGGTGTGTTATGTGCCTAAATACGAAGAATATATTAGAGATATTTTAAAAAAACATCATTATGATTTTGTGGTTGGTGCAATTCATTCAATTGATGGTAAATTATATGATATGAATTTTTCTAAAGACATTTTATGGGATAAATATGATGTTAATGATATTTATAAGAGATATTATGATTTGATTTTTTCATTGGTTAAGTCGGATTTATTTACTCAATTGGCACATCCAGATACTATTAAAATGTTTAACTATTATCCAACTTATGATTTAGTACCAACATATCACCAATTGGCAGATTTATTAGTAGAACATCATGTTAAAGCTGAAAATAACACGGGATGCTATTATCGTTATAATCATCATGATAAAGGATTAAGTGATGAATTATTAAAAATCTTCAAAGAGCATGGAGTTGAGATGATAACAGCTAGTGATGCTCATCAGCCTGATCATGTAGGGATGAATATTGCTGATATCTATGAAAAGACAATGATGTAAGATTTTGATTTATTCAAAGTCTTTTTCATTAATAATCATAGTAATTAAATTATGGCATATATATAATTTGGATGGATAAAATGATAAAATTTGTAGAATTTTATTAAAATTGTATACAATTTTAATAAAATCACTTTACAAACCGGATTGTATACAATATAATAAATACATTACAAGAAAGGAAAGGTATTTATATGACTGAAAAGAGAGTGTTTAATTTTTCTGCAGGTCCTTCAATGTTACCTGTGCCAGTTTTAGAAAAAGCGGCAAAACAAATGTTGAACTATGAAAATAGTGGGATGAGTGTAATGGAGATGAGTCATAGATCCTCTTCCTACTTAGAAATTTTTGAAAAAACAAAGGGATTATTAAAGAAAGTAATGAATGTTCCTGATGATTACAAAATTGTGTTTATCCAAGGAGGAGCTACACAACAGTTTTCTATGGTTCCATTAAACTTATTAAAAAACGGTAAAGCTGATTATATTATAACAGGTGCTTTTAGTAAAAAAGCTGCAGCTGAAGCAAAAAAATATGGAGAAATTAATATTGCTTATGATGGTAGTGCTAATAACTTTAAGCACATTCCAACACAGGAAGAATTAAAATTAGATCCAGAAGCTTCTTATGTACACATATGTGCTAACAATACAATTTATGGAACTGAGTGGAAATATGTTCCAGAAACAAATAGTGTTCCTATTATCGCTGATATGTCTTCTAACATTTTATCAAAACCAGTTGATGTATCTAGATATGGAATGATCTATGCAGGGGCTCAAAAAAATATGGGGATTGCTGGTCTTGGGGTAGCAATTATTAAAGAGGAATTATTACAAAAAGTAGCACCAGCTACACCAGTACTATTAGATTATAAATTAATGATTGATAATGATTCAATGTACAATACACCACCGGCTTATGCTATTTATGTATTAGGTTTAGTATTAGAATGGATTGATAATCTGGGTGGTTTAGAAGTAATACAGGAAAGAAATATCAAAAAAGCTAATCTATTATATGATTATCTTGATAGTAGTGATTTCTATATTTGTCATAGTGATAAAGATAATCGCTCTTTGATGAATGTTACGTTTACTACACCTAATAAAGATTTAGATGCAAAGTTTGTCAAAGAAAGTATTGCAGCTGGAATGACTAACTTAAAAGGGCATCGATCTGTTGGGGGAATTAGAGCATCTATCTATAATGCGATGCCAATTGAAGGTGTTGAAAAATTAATTGCCTTTATGAAAGATTTTGAAATGGCAAATAAATAGGAGAATCGTTATGTATAACATAAAATTATTAAATAAAATATCTACAGTAGGATTAGATCGATTTGATGGAAATTATACTTATAGTGAAGATATAAAGGATGAAGATGCAATTTTAGTTCGTTCTGCTTCATTACATGAATATGATTTTGGTGAAAATTTAAAGGCAATTGCAAGAGCTGGTGCTGGAGTAAATAATATTCCAATTGATAAATGCAGTGAAAATGGAATCGTTGTTTTTAATACTCCTGGAGCTAACGCTAATGCAGTTAAGGAATTAGTATTATGTGCATTATTTTTATCATCACGTAAAATTGTTGAAAGTATTCGCTGGGTCAATACTTTAAAAGATGATCAAAACATTGCTAAAACAGCAGAAAAAGGAAAGAGTAACTTTGTTGGACCGGAAATTGAGGGGAAAACGCTTGGAGTTATTGGTTTAGGAGCGATTGGTGTCAATGTTGCTAATGCTGCAATTAAGCTGGGGATGAAAGTTAAAGGATATGATCCATATATTGGCGTAAATGCTGCGTGGGCGTTATCTAAGCATGCTAAACAGGCAATTTCTTTAGAGGAAATTTATCAAGAATGCGATTATATTACAATTCACATACCAAGTAATGCAGAAACTAAAGGTTTTTTAAACCAGGAAGCATTTGCTCAAATGAAAGATGGAGTAAGAATTTTAAATTTTGCTCGTGGTGATTTGGTTAATAATGAAGATTTATTAGTTAATGTTGCAAATGGAAAAATTAATAAATATATTAGTGATTTTGCTGCTCCAGAATTAATTGGAAAAGAAAATATTATTATTTTACCACATTTAGGAGCTAGTACACCAGAATCTGAAGATAATTGTGCTAAAATGGCTGTTGACGAAGTTCGAGAATATTTGGAAAATGGAAATATTATTAATTCTGTTAATTTTCCAGGTGTAAATCAAGCTCGTGTTTCCAAGACAAGGTTATGTATAATTAATAAAAATGTGCCAAATATATTAGCTAATATTTCTAAATTATTTGCAGATCATAATTTAAACATTGAAAATATGGTTAATCGTTCTCGTGGTGAATATGCATATACATTAATTGATACTAATGATGATGTTCGTCAAGATATTATTGAGCGAATTGAGTCTGCCAAGGGAATTATTAATGTAAGAAGTATTGTTAAGGAGTAACTTTTGTTACTCCTTTTTAGGTCTGTTTTATAGTTGAATTTTAAAACTAAAAATATATAAATAATAATCTTAATTTGTTTTAAAATAGATAAAAATTGTTTACTTTTGTCTTTACTTGTAATATAACAGTAAGAGAAGGGTGAGACGAATGAAAAAGATTAGTTTAAAAAATATTTCGATAAAGGGAAAAATAACTATAATTGGGGTACTTCTTTTTTTAATAACAGCTGGAATCATTAGTTATTTTTTAACAAGGTGTCCAATTGTTTTTAAAGAGGAGAATGTTAAAATTGAAATCAATGAAAGCTTTGATGCTGCTAAAAATATTTTAGAAGTAAAAAATGGAAATGTTAAGGATGTTAAAATAAATGCTAAAAAAGTTGATTATCATAAGTTAGGTGAGTATTCGATTGTTTATACTTATAAAGATAAAGATTATGTAATAAATGTTGAAGTGGTAGACACTAAAAAACCTAAATTTGATATTATTGATTTAGATGCTGATGTAGGGATGAAGATTGATCCTAAAAGTATGGTTCAAAATATAGAAGATGCTACTAAAACAAAGGTGAAATTTAAAGAAAACTATGAATTTGACCAGGAAGGTGAGATAGCGGTTGTTGTTCAGGTTATTGATGAAGCTGGCAATATTGCAGAAAAAAAGGGTAAAGTTAAATTAGTCCAAGATAAAACCAAACCAGAAATTAATGGGATTAATGAACTGGTAATTGCTAAGGGGGGAAAGGCAGATTATAGGGCAGGAGTTAGTGTAAGTGATAATCGTGATCCTGAACCAAAATTAGATGTTGATAGTTCTAAAGTGAATCCTGATAAAATAGGAACTTATAAGGTCATTTATACAGCAATTGATCGTTCGGGAAATAAAACCCAAAAAGAACGTACTATTAAAGTAATAGAGAAAAAAGATATTGGTACTTCAAAACAAAGTGAAGAGAAAATTGTATATTTAACTTTTGATGATGGACCATCAGCTAATACCCAAAAAATCTTAGAAATATTAGATCGTTATAATGCAAAAGCAACATTTTTTGTTACAGGAACAAATCAAAACTATAATTATTTGATTAAACAGGCTCATGATAAAGGACATACGATTGGTTTACATACATATTGCCATGATTATAAAACTGTTTATTCTTCAGTTGATGCATATTTTGATGATTTAACTAAAGTGGGGAATATGGTAAAAGATTTGATTGGCTTTACACCTAGATATATTCGTTTTCCTGGTGGATCTTCAAATACTATATCTCGTAAATATAGTTCGGGAATTATGACAACTTTGTCAAAAGAGGTCATAAATAGGGGATATCAGTATTATGATTGGAATGGGGATTCAACAGATGCTTCAGGGAATAATGTACCTGTTAGTAAACTGATTGCTAATGCTACTTCAAGCAAATCCAACAATATTAATATTCTTTGCCATGATACTAGTGCCAAATCAACAACAGTTCAGGCATTACCTGCTATTATTGAAAATTATTTAGCAAGAGGTTATCGTTTTGAAGCTATTGATGATAATTCATTTGTACCTCATCAAGGAATAAATAATTAAAAGCTGCTTAAGCAGCTTTTTATTGTATGATCCATTTAAAATAAAACATTGGCATTTCGCTAAACATCAGATATCTTGGTAAAAGATATTGATCATCACTGGTTTTCATATTACGATTTTGATTATAGCCAAAAGCTAAGGCAACATTATGTTTTTTCAAAACAGTAACTGCATTTTGACATGTTGTTCCATAGGGAAAGGCAAAATATTTATCACTGACAATATGTTTATTTAAATTGAAGTCTGCATCTATTTGTTCTATACTGAGTGTAGTAATTTTTTTTGTGTATCTGTTTTTATGATGAAGATCATATGAATGTGAATAAAATTCAACATATTCGTCATTAATCAAATCACTTTTTCTTAAATATTGATGTTTGGCAGGATTGTTATTATTTTCAATAGTAGTTTTATAACCAATTATAAAGCATGTAGCTTTTAAGTTATATTTTTCTAATATTGGTTTAACAACGGTTTTAAAATTTAATAATCCATCATCAAAAGTTAGAGCAACAGCCTTTTTAGGTAATTTATAGTCACCATGATAATAAGCTTCAATCTGCTTCATCGTTAGAGTATGATAGTTATTTTCAGCTAAATAAGCCATCTGTTTTTCAAAATCTGATTTAGCCATATAGTATGTATAATTACTAAAATAAGTTTTTTTGATATTATCGTCAACTACACCATGGTAACCAAGAATTGGTAGACCGTCAATATTTATATAATGAGTCATTACATCCTTTCCGATCCATATTAAACCAATGATTAGATAGCTGCAAAGGATAAATACAAACATACGTTTAATTGCTTTCATAATGCCTCCTTTTAAGCATTATAACAACTAATAACAAAATTAACCATCTTTCTATTACTTTTTAATTAGATTTAAATGAATTTTTTTACATTTGTTGTCTATACTATCTAGTGTAGTCAGAAAACATAATAGTTTTTCATTCCTTTCTCTTAATATTATCGACTACATTATAAGATATCCTTTTCCCTGATATCTATTTTAGAAAGCCGGCAGTTTTCCCACCTGCTGGTTTTTTGCTTTATGATGATTTTTATTTTTAAAAAGAGACTGCATCATGATTAGGTGCAGACTAGTTAATTATATTAATTCAATATGATCTTTATGTTTACTTTTTAATTTGTATGAAAATCTTATTTAAATATTCATAGATATAAGATAGTTGATTTCTATATACTTATTAATTAATCTTCTCTATAAAAAACACTGTGCATTTTATTATTTCAATTTTATTTTTTTTGATAATATAGAAGCGATAATTATTTTAATTAAATCGCCAGGAATAAACGGAATTACACACATCATCAATGCTGTAAAAAGAGTGTTTTTAGTAATATACATAAACCAGATAGTTCCGATAAAATAACAAATAATAGTACCAATGAGCATAGCTGTTATTTTTAAGATAGTGGAATATTTTTTATTAACAATTAAACTTATTACTAAAGCAGTTATAGGAAAACTGAAAATATAACCGCCACTAGGGCCTAAAAGTGAACTTAAGCCGCTATTAAATCCTGAAAATACCGGAAATCCCACAACACCTATTAAAATATAAACTAGACTAGTATTAAAAGCTAATTTAGGTTTTAAGATACATGAAGCCAAATATATTCCTAATGTTTGTAATGTGATGGGAACTAAGCTGGGCAAGTCAATCTTAATTTGGGCTAACAATGAAATAATGCAGGCAAACATAGAACAGTGTAACATGTTTTTTACTTTTGAATTCAAACAGATCACCTCTAGCTGCAAGTTTAACAAATCTACTTATTTTATACAAGATAAAAGTAAAGCAATCAAATATTCATTTAAAAATAGATTATTAATTAAATTGGGTTCAATTCTTTCTCCGGTTTTTAAGGCATGATAAAAAATACAAACAGCATCTTTACTGCTTAACTTTTTGATTGATGCAAAAACGTCCTTTATCGAAAGATTTCTAAAACTATCTTCAAGAATATTATAACGATAATTATATTCTTTAAAGAAAGTATCAAATATTTCTAAATAGACATTATTAAAGTTGTAAATAAGATCACTTTGGTAATGAAAATATTCCATCATTATTTCAACACCGCGAATAAAATAATCTTTTAATTCAAGCTTATTAAGATAAATGTCTGCTTTTAATAAATCAGTTAAAGGCATATTCGAATTAAAAATAGTTTTATTAATAATACTTTTATTAATCGCATCTTCATAGTTTATAATTAGCCAGTAAAATTTATTTGAAATATTTAAATCAATATTACTATTATGGAAACTAAAACGATATCCCATTAGTTTATTAAAGGCTTTCAATGTATCATAGTATCCAAGTTTAATGCGCCAATCAAGGATTTCACGATTAAAATCAAGAAAACCACCTAAATCATAACTAGGACGAATTAACTTAATATAAGGCCGATCAACATAATATTCATGATTAGTTTCTTTAGACAATTCAATAGCAATAACTTCATCAGCCTTCATTTTTAAGGCTAGTGAAATAGGGAGGTTATCATAGTAACCACCATCAATATAACCCTGTTTTTCGATGTGATGAATTGGAAAGGCAGGAAAACAAGAAGCTGAAGCAATTGCAAATTCTACTGGTTCATGCGGTTTCATTTCCTGCTTTGTTATTTCTAATGGAGAAAGATTCGGGTATTTTACAGTAACGATTCCATAATCGATTTTATTATTAAATAGTTTTTTATCGTTATATAAAGAATGGATTAGTTTTTTTAAAGGTGTAATATCAGCACCTTTTTCATTAATATATGATTTAAAGAAAGGTTTAATTAAATTGGTTTGAGAAATCATTGATTCAAAAGAAAAATCAAGATTGATAGGATCCTTTAAAACATCGCTTATTTTAATTTTATCCCATAATTTATATAATGCTTCATAGTCCTGCTGGACAACAAGTAAGCCGTTTAAAGCACCGATAGACGTTCCTGTAACTATGTCAAAATTATATTGCAATTTTTGCAACGCTTTTATACATCCTGCTTGATAAGCGCCTTTTGAACCGCCTCCAGCTAATACCAATGCTCGTTTCATTATAAAATCACCTCTATTAAATTATACGCCTAAAATTAAGAAAAGTACTAAAAATCAGCTTTTATTCAGCTGATTTATTACATATTTTATAAGTTAAGGCTCCTAATTTAGAAATACCTGTTTCAATTTGTTCCATTGATGCACTAGTAAATGATAAACGAATACCAGACATTTTTTGATTTTTATTAACTGCAAATGTATCTTGGGATACAATAGCGATATGCATCGCTAATGCTTTTTCAAAAAATAATTTAGTATCAGCATAATCAGGAAGTTCAAACCAGACAAACATGCCGCCATCAGGAGCTTGAAATTTAACATCAGGATGAAATGTTTTTTTCATCATTTCAACCATGTATGTACTTTTTTTACCATATACATTTTTTAAATGTGCTAAATGTTTATCAATATCAACTGTTTCAAAGAAACGTGTAATTAAATATTGGGACCAGTTTGTTGCAGCACCTCCACTTGTACCCTTTAAAATATCAAAATGAGCAATTATATCTTTATGGGCAGTAATACTTCCTAAACGGATACCTGGAGAAATGATTTTTGATAGACTGGCAAAATAGACAACTATCCCATTAGTATCGATTGATTTGAAAGTGGGGATGTCTTTTCCTTTAAATCTAAGGGTACCATAAGGATTATCTTCTAAAATAATAAGACCATACTTTACGCAGAGATCATAGATTGCTTTTCTTTTTTTTAGGGAAGTAGTAATACAAGTTGGATTTTGGAAGGTTGGGATAATATATAATAATTTAGGTGCAGGATTAGTTTGCATGGCTTTTTCTAGTGCTTTTAAATCCATACCGTCATTTTGTAATGGGATCCCAATTAACTTAGCTTCATTGCTTAAAAAGCCGTTTAATGCACCAATAAATGTTGGATCTTCAACAATAATACTATCGCCGGGATTTAAAAATACTTTGGCAGCCATTTCTAAACCTTCACCAGAACCAGAAGTAACTGTAATATCATCATTTTCTTTAACAATAAATTCTTGATGATTTAAAAATTTTTTAAGTGCTTCTTTTAAAGCAGGAAGGGCTGGTTTTCTAGCGTATTGTAAAATAGGATAAATATCTTCTTGTAAAACTTCCGCAGAAATTCTTTTAATTTCGTCAACAGGGAAAGCATCATTATCAGGAAAACCTGGTGAAAAATTAATCATATCAGGACCAGCGGCTTTTTCTAAAACAGCTCTAATTCCACTAGGCGTGATATTATCAAATCTTGAAGAAAAATTATATTTCATAGTTATGCTCCTTAATTAATTTTCTCTATATTACACCTATTTTATGCCAATGGTCAAGAATTTATAGTAGTGCTAAGAATAAAACTGTAAGATATCTTTTAAATTAATAAATATTTGTTATAATAGGGATAAGGAGGATTTAAAGATGAAAAAAGTAGTAAAAACAGATCAGGCACCTGGAGCTATCGGACCATATAGTCAGGGAATTAATATTAAGGATTTGTATTTCTTTTCAGGACAGATTCCATTAGATCCAGTGAGCGGTACAATGCCTGAGGGGATTGAAGCTCAGGCACATCAGGCACTAAAAAATGTAAAGGGATTATTAGAAAGTCAAGGGTTAGATTTTTCTAATGTAGTTAAAACAACAGTATTTTTAGATAGTATGGATGATTTCGTTACGGTAAATGATATTTATGCTACATATTTTGTAGAACCATTTCCAGCTCGCAGTGCTGTAGAGGTAGCTAAACTACCAAAAGGAGCACTTATTGAAATAGAAGTAATTGCTTCTAAATAAAAAGTTTGTTAAATTAAAATGATATGTCACTATATATGGCATATCGTTTTTTTTATGAATTTATAGTGATTATAAAAATAATACAGTTACTATTCCCATAATTAAGCAATATCGAGAAAAAATAACTAATTTTCTTTTTTCTAATAATTTAAAAAATAGATGAATTGAAAGGTAAGTTACAATCATACTAATTATAAAAGCAATCAAATATGGAAACCATAAAGTATGTAAAGTATTAGAAGTAATAAAATCTTTAAGTTTAAGGATTATTGCTCCAATACTTACAGGTATAAACATAAAAAATGAAAAATCACGAGCTGCTTTTTGTGATAAACCTCCTAACATGCCGCCTGTTAAAATTGAACCACTGCGAGAAATACCTGGGAGTAAAGCAAATAGTTGAAATAAGCCCATTTTTAAAGCATCTAATATATTTATATTTTTGGCTGATCTTTTTCCTCTATAACCAAATTTATGAACTAATAACAAAAATATTGCTGTTATAAGCAGTGTGCAGCCGACTAGTTTAGAATTAGAAAAAGCAGCTTCAATTTTATCATTAAATAAATATCCTCCAATTGCTGCTGGAATGGTAGCAATGATCAATAAAATGCTGTATCGAAAGTCTTTTATATAATAATTTCTTTGATTAGGCTTTCTAATATAGCCAAAAAAAGCAGTGAATAATCTTTTGATATCCTGGCGATAATAATAAATGATCGCAAATAGTGAACCAGTGTTAACAATAACTTCGAAAGTTATATCATTTATTTGTGGAATAATTAAACCAAATTTTTCAAATATGCTTTGAAAAATAACTAAGTGTCCACTACTGGAAATAGGAATTGGTTCACTAAATCCTTGAATTGCGCCGAGTATACCATAAATGAAAATATTTTTGATTAGTTCCATGTTTTCACCTCGGCAATTATTATAACTTAATTAAAAATAAAAATATACTAAAACATGATTTATTAAAATGAACATATAATTATATGGGAGGCAATATGAAAGATATAATTGTTAATTGGGTCAAAGAAGATGAAGAATTATTAGAGCCATATGAGTGGGATGAAGATGATGATTTAGAAATCATCTCTGTTGTAGAAGCTTATTTAGTTGATAAAAAAACATTACACGATTTTATTTATGGCTGTATTAATTTATTTAATGAGCAATATTTTAATAGTATTTTTATTGTTGGAGATGGTAAATACAGTGTAGTTGTTGAGATAAATAATGCTGGTAAACTTGTTTACCGTTCATTACCGATGATTAATCAGCGTACATTAATTAATGAATATTTAAAGACACAAACGATAACTGTATTTAATTATCATATGTATGATGAGGGTCTGATAAAGGAATATGGTTTAACTAGAAACGAAAGGATAAAAAAGCAATATGTTGAAAATATGGTTGATCAGTTATATGTTGAAGATTATGAAAAGTTTTTAGATATTTGTAAACAGCTGGAAATCAATGATGAAAAAAGTATAGGAATGTATTTGAGATTAAAGAAAAAACTGGAGAAAGGATATTCTTTTATCCATGAATTATTGTATAACGAGTTTGTTAAAAGATAGAGTTAATACTCTATCTTTTATTTGACAAGTAATTTATATTGTGTTACTGTATCATTGTATTAATACAGAAGGAGAGATAAAATGAATGAATTATTAAAAATAAACAATGTCAATAAAAGATATGGACATTTCAAAGCATTGAATAATGTATCTTTGACATTATCTGAGGGTAAAATAATTGGTTTATTGGGACCTAATGGTTCTGGAAAAACTACTTTAATTAAGATTATTAATGGTTTACTAAAAGAATACGATGGTGAGATTTTGATTAACGGTAATAAGATTGGAGAAAAAACGAGAAAAATTATTTCTTATTTACCAGATGAAAATTATTTTCAGGATTGGATGTATGTAAGAGATGTATTAGGTATTTTCAGTGATTTATATGAAGATTTTGATAAAGAAAACTGTCTGTTATTAATGAAACGTTTTAATTTAGATAAAAATATGAAGATTAAAGCAATGTCAAAAGGGATGAAAGAAAAATTTCAATTAAGTTTAGTAATGTCTCGAAAAGCTAAAATATATATTTTAGATGAGCCGATTGCAGGAGTAGATCCAGCTGCAAGAGAAGTGATTTTGGATGTAATTTTAAATAATTATGAAAAAGATTCGCTGGTTTTAATTTCAACTCATTTAATTAGTGATTTGGAAACTATTTTTGATGATGTGATTTTTTTAAAGGAAGGTAAAGTTGTTCTGCATCAGGAAACTGAAGAGTTAAGGATGCAAAGAAAACAGTCAATTGATGAAGCTTTTAGGGAGGTATTCAGATGTTAAAATTATTAAAATATGAAATTATTCAATCCTATCGACAATATTTAATAACCTTTGCGATTTTTTTGATTTTGTGTACATTAACACCCTGGATGCCGGATTTTATCAGTGGAATATTAATAACTTTGCTTGTTGTAGCGTTTATGGGAATTTCAATTGCAATTAATGTAAATATAATTTTAAATTTTAATCGTTCAATGTATAAAAGACCAGGATATTTGACTCTTACACTACCTGTTAGTACTAATAAACTAGTCATGGCTAAATATTTAGGCAGTTTAATTTGGTTTTTTGCTGGCTATCTGGTTTTAATGGCGGGAGTCATGATTTTAATCTTTTTAGTTGGTGACATAAGTTTTAAAGAGCTGCTGGAAAGCAGCGGTATTATTGTCGAAATAATGAGTGAGAATATAGGAAATGCTATTTTACACTTAATTGATTTCCTGGCAGGTATAAGTGCAATGATCTTATCTTTCTTTTTTACAATTACACTTACAAAAACAAAATATATTCCTAAATATAAAACAGTATTGGGAATAATAGTTTATTTATTAGGGTTAATAATAATTGCAAATATTCTTGCATTTAGCCCAATTAGTAATTTTATTGGCAGTTTAACTTATGAACAAAGTGTTATTTTTGAAATTATTATTGTTGGTGTGTTTGCAGGAATTTTATATTTTTTAACAGTATATTTAATTGACCATAAAATCGAAGTAGAGTAGGTGGATAAATGAAATATGATTTTGATCCTAATTTGCCAATTTACCTTCAAGTAATGGATGAAATCAAGAAAAGAATTTTTAACGGATATTACTGCTTAGGAGGTAAAATTGATTCTGTCAGAGAATTGGCAATAGAATATGGTGTTAATCCTAATACCATTCAAAAGGCTTTGAGTGAGTTGGAACGTGAAAATTTATTGTATAGTAAAAGGTCATCAGGGCGTTTTGTTTGTGATAATGAAGAATTAATAAAAAAAATGAAATCGGAAATTATTGGCAAAAAAATAGAGATGTTTATTAATGAAATGTACGAATTAGGCTGTAATAGAGATGATGTGATAAGTTTAATAAAGGAACTTGATTAAATTTAAGTTCCTTTATTTGTATATCATGTATAAAAAAGGATAGAAAAATAATTAAAATAATGTATAATAGTGGAGTGAAGGAGATGATATTATGATCCGTATTTATACTGCGCCTAGCTGTGCATCATGTCGAAAGGTTAAATCTTGGCTGAAAGAACATAATATTCCATATGTGGAAAAGAATATTTTTTCAACTTTGCTTAGGGAGGTAGAGTTAAAGGAATTATTGGAGCGAAGTGAAAATGGAACAGATGATATCATTTCTAAACGAAGTAAAATAATTAAAGAAAATGATATTGATATTGACAGTATGTCAATTAATGAATTAATTAAATTTATTCAAGATAACCCATCTGTATTAAAACGTCCGATTATGATTGATGAAAGAAGATTTCAGGTAGGGTATAATGCTGAAGAAATCAGGGTATTTATTCCTCGAGAACTCCGTAAATTAGCGGAATGCCCTCGAAGGGATGCATGTCCACAATTTATTAGTCAGCCATGTAAAATTAATGAAGCATATTTTAAAAACAAATAAGCAGTGTTAAGTCACTGCTTTTTAAATTATAATGATTTAATAAGGCGGTTTATTTTACTAAGGCAGTTGCGATGATATGATAGATTGTACTGACTGATAAAATCTATAAAAGCTTGTTTACCAGCCAAATAATTATTTACTTCGTATTCTAATTCATAATCTTCATATCCATTGTATTGATTATAATCAATACAAATTAAACCATTTTCGGTTTTAATTTCTTTACGAAGGGTAGTTAAAGAATAATCAGTTATAAACATACTACTATCTAACTGATATTGTTTTAAAATATCAAAAATTTCATTATTTATTATTTTATGGTTAATGATTTTATCTTTAATATCTTTACTGATGATAAGATTTGTTTCTAAATTACCTTTGATTTGCGGCTGTTTTAAAGTTAGCTCATAGTGGTTGTTTTTTTCTCTTATTCTAAGTGAATATTTTAATTCACTTAATTTAGGATGCATTAGATAATAATTAGTTTGCTGATAAGAACAGTCAATTTTATAATCATTAATTATCCGGTGATAAATATTTTCATCAATTAATATTTTAAATTCTATTTCTAAGTTTTCTTCCATAGTGACCTCCATTAGTATATACTATATAGTATATACTTTAAGGCTGGTGAAAACAATGAAACGATATGCATTAGTAATAAAACAAGATCAGTTATCTGATTGTGTTGCAAAAAAGATCAAACAAGGATTAATGGGAATCATGGAGTATAATCAAGAAAATCCTGATTTAGTAATTAGTGTTGGTGGTGATGGGACAATGTTGATGTCGATCCACCAGTATATAGATCAAAATGTTAATTTTGTAGGTGTACATACAGGAACATTAGGTTTTTTTACTGATTATCAAAAGGATGAGGTATTAGAATTAGTTGAAGCTATAAAGCAAGACAGTTATCAAGTGATGCCTCGTAATTTGCTGGAAGTGAAAGTTATACATGAAGGAAAAGAAGACAAATATTTGGCTTTAAATGAAATGAGAATAGATCATGATTATACTACTCAGGTGATTGATGTTTATATTAATGGAGAACTACTGGAGGTGTTTAGGGGGAATGGTTTATGTGTTTCTACTCCATCAGGCTCAACTGCTTATAATAAGTCTATTGGTGGAGCGGTTATTTATCCAGGAACTCCTTTAATGCAGCTGACTGAAGTAGCAGGGATTCAGCATAATGCTTATCGTAGTTTAGGTTCGAGTTTAATTTTAGATGCAGATAAGGTGATCAAATTAGAAGGACGTCATTTTGATCAGGTTTATTTAGGAATAGATCATTTGGCTTATTCGATTGAAAATGTTGAAAGTATTGAAGTTAAAATTGCAAAGCAAACAATTAATTTTATTGAATATAAAGAGCTGTCATTTATTCAAAGAATTAGAAGGGCATTTATTAATGAATGAGATTTATAGTTAAACAAGATGATGAAGGAATTTTATTAAAGGATTTTTTATTAAATCAGAATTTGAGTAAAAAAGCGCTTAAGGCAATCAAGATGACAGGTGATATTTTAGTAAATGGAACTCATCAAACTGTCAGGTATCGTTTAAAAAAGTCTGATTTAATTGAGCTGATCTGGCCAATTGAAACAACCTCAATAGTACCCTTTGAATATTCATTAAAAATTGTTTATGAAGATAATGATTATATAATTATTGATAAACCAGTGGGGCTGCCATGCATTCCAACTAAACGTTATCCTGAAAAGACACTAGCTAATGCTCTAGTTTATTATTATCAGCAGGAGAATCTTAACGCTGCTGTTCATTTAGTAAATCGGTTAGATAAAGATACTCAGGGGCTCATGTTAATAGCTAAAAATAGACAAGCTCATTATCTTTTATCAAAGGATATTAAACAGGTGAAAAGAGTATATCATTGTTTGGTAGAAGGTAATTTAAAAGGTGACGGGAAAATTGATCAGCCAATTATTAAAGGTGATAATAGTGTAAAAAGATTAGTCAGCAATAATGGTAAAAAAGCGGTTACTTATTATCGGTGTTTAAAAGCGGATAGTAATAAAAGTTTAATTGAATGTGTTTTAGAGACAGGTAGAACCCATCAGATAAGAGTACATTTAAGTTCTATAGGTCATCCTTTGATAGGAGATAGTTTATATGGATCTAATCATCCAGGCCCCTATTATTTAGATAGTGTTTATATTGAATTCATGAATCCTTTAACGAATAAGCAAATTAAAATAAAAAAGTAATGTTTATATAGTCAATGAAATTATTATCAGCAAAAGATAAAACCTAAACCCTAAATATAGGGTTTGTTTGTATTGAGGGATTAATATGATACAGTAATGGAACTGTTTATGTATCTTAACTAAAAAAATTTTATCTTGAAAAGAAAGAATTCTAAAATATGTAATATCACTAGATTTAATATTTACACTAATGTATACTAAAATTATAGATAAAAGGAAAGGAGAAGGGAAATGATAAAAAGATTTTTAGTATCTTTAGTGTGTTTTACATTGATTTTTTCATCATTTATTGTAAAAGTGAATGCCTATGAGCCAAATGAAATCTATCAAGAGGAAATGCCATTTTTAACTTATCGGTCGCATGTACAAAATATTGGCTGGCAAAATACTGTAAATGATGGAGCAATAAGTGGAACAACTAAACAAGGTTTAAGGCTTGAAGCAATGAAGATTAGTCTGGATAATATAAATGGTTCGATTCAATATCGTAGCCATGTACAGGATATTGGCTGGCAAGATTGGGTAGAAAATGGACAGATATCTGGAACTTCAGGGAGAAAGCTTAGATTAGAAGCTGTTCAAATCCAATTAAAAGGAGAAATTGCTAATCAATATGATATCTATTATCGTGTTCATATGGAGAATCTTGGCTGGATGGGCTGGGCAAAAAATGGTGATGGCGCTGGAACAACTGGATATGGTTTGCGTTTAGAAGCTATTCAGATCAAGCTTGTAGCCAAAGGTGAAAAGGCACCTGGAAGTAGTGTTAATAGTTATCAACAGCGTTATATCAGCTATCAAAGTCATGTACAAGATATTGGTTGGCAGTCAGTAACTTATGATGGCTATACTGCTGGAACGACAGGAAGAGGATTAAGGTTAGAAGCTATTAAATTATCATTGTTAAATCAGCTGTATAGTGGTTCGATTCAATATCGCAGCCATGTACAGGATATTGGCTGGCAAGATTGGGTAGAAAATGGGCAGATATCTGGAACATCAGGGAAAAACTTTAGATTAGAGGCTGTTCAAATTCAATTAACTGGTGAAATGGCGAATCAATATGATATCTATTATCGTGTTCATATTCAGGATTATGGCTGGATGGGTTGGGCAAAAAATGGTGCCAAAGCCGGAAGTGAAGGCCATTCTTACCGTATAGAGGGAATTCAAGTTAAGTTAGTGCCAAAGGGTTCAGCAGCTCCTGGTTCAACGAATAATAGTTTTTTATCTAGTCAATGGGAGGTAAGCTGTTTACAAATAGATGAAACGACACAGGTATTAATTAAACCTGAATTGTTAAAACAGATGGTTAATCAAAACACAGCGGCAAGTATGGAAATTGTTGCAAATATGAATTATAACGGTAAAATAACAAGACAAATAAAAAAAGAAGTTGATTTAAATCAGGTTAGTGATGAAGGTTATAAGTTAGATTTATCAACATATGGCAAGTTTAAAGTAAATGTTAATTTTAAGAAAAGTGGAAAAGTTGTAGGAGGTTATCAGATAAATGATGTTTCAGTTAAAGCAGATGAGTACAATCTTGCACCATTGAGTGCAACATTTCCAGTTGTTTATTTTTCATTGTCTTTGTGGGATATCAATACTTCTAAGGATACAGGGAAAGTAGTACCAACAATTGTAATGCTAGATAGGCCTTCAGCTTATAATTGGAATCAGTTACCAGCAGATGTATATAGTATGCCATATTTAACTGAACAAGAAATAAAAGTAACAAGTAACTATGATGCCTATGCACAATATGTAAAGGATTTATATGAAATAAGTCCGAATGCAAAATTTAATTTATATATTAATGACATTACTTGTAGTTATATTCACGATGTCATATATGCCAATAAAATACCTAAGGGGCAATATACGATAACAATGCTGTCTGATGGCTCAGCTACATATTCTATTATGAATAAAACCTATAGTGGAAGTAACCCAGAGGCTAAACATCAAGAACTAATTAAAATTTGGGATGATGCTAAGAAACTGGCATATCAAAAAGGAAAATCGTCTTGGAAATGGCATCAAAATTGGGATTGTATGTATGCAATACTGGATTGTGAACCAGGAACACAATGGTGGGTTGCTCGTAATAATTTATTTACAAGTGGCGATAATAATAAGTTTGCTGAAAAAATAAAAAATGATGTAAAAGTTGTAAATGTTAATTCATTGTTACAATCTTTACAAAACAAAGGAAATGAAGCGGTTGATAGTTTTAAGGCATTATATAATTTTAATGATGGATATTTTAAAGATGCACAATTACAGAATAAAAAAGTTATGATGATCTTAGGTACATATGTTAATAATGAAAGTGGATTTAAAGATTATGCACAGTTAACAAAGTTATATTATGGCGAAGAATATATGTATTATTATAAAGGTCATCCCAATACACCTACAGGATTATGGCCTTCAAAGCAAACAGAATTAGCTGAATTAGAAATTCAGGATGTAGATTCTGCTATTGCTGCAGAGCTCATACTGTTTTTTAATCCTGAAATATATTTGGCTGGTTATGGAACGAGCACATTTAATAGTGCATCTTCAGAAATGGCGTGTGGATTATATAATATGAAAAAAAGTGATGCCTTGTCATCTTCAAGTATTGTTGATTATTCGGGAATTGACTGGTTTGCTTCTAAAATTAATGAAAATACTATTGATAGCTATATTGGTGATTTATGTCCAGGTAATGATCAATATTACTTAGTGGAGTTGTCAGATGAGATATTAAGTGAGGAAAAATTTGATTTTTGTATTTATAATGCTACCAAAAATGTTCTTAAATTTTATAAAAGAGGAAGCGATGGACAGTATATTGTCGTGCAGACAAAATCAAATGAATCTAAATTAAATTATCGAGCTCATGTCTCAGATATTGGCTGGCAGGATTATGTAAAAGAAGGCCTAGTTGCAGGAACTGTAGGACAGTCAAAAAGTTTAGAGGCAATTACAGTCGAATTATCAAATGTTGAAGAAAATGGTTCGATTGAATATCGCAGTCATGTTGCAGATATCGGCTGGCAAGATTGGGTGAAAGATGGTAAGATTGCAGGAACTGTAGGACAGGCTAGGGCAATTGAAGCTGTTTCTATTAGACTGACAGGTAATTTACAGGCTAAATATGATGTTTATTATCGTGTTCATGTTCAGGATTATGGCTGGCTGGGCTGGACAAAAAATGGTGCAGATGCTGGAAGTGAAGGACTTGCAAAAAGGGTAGAAGCTGTTTCTATTAGATTAATCCCCAAGGGTGAAAAAGCACCAGGAAGTATGATAGAAAGTTTTATAAAAAAGTAATAATAAAAAAAGATAGAACTATAATTAGTAAACTAGTTCTATCTTTTTAAATAAAGATTTTGATGAAAATCTATGTAATTATAATTTTTCAGTTATAAATTTATTAATATCTTTTTTTACCTTCGATTATTCTTGTCTGTTTTTCCATGTCTAAAAAAATTCCCATTGCAATCATATATGAAAGTAATGATGAACCTCCATATGATAAAAACGGCAGTGTAATTCCAGTGATTGGAAAGAGGCCAAGTACCATTCCAATATTCCAGATCTGTTGAAAAATAAGAAGACCAAAAATTCCCGCAGTAAAATATTTATCACGATTATTTTTTGATTTGAATCCAATTCTTATCAATAATATATCAAAAATACATATAACTAAAATCGTGAAGCCGCCACCAATAAAGCCAAAACTTAGAGCGATTACAGCAAAGATAAAATCAGTTTGTGCTTCAGGCAAATTAATTAATGCTGTTTCCATTCCATGACCCCATAAGCCTGCGGTACCATAAGATAATAAGGCATTAAATAACTGATAACCCTGATTACCATAAGTACCTTCAGGATCGATCCAGCCATAGAAACGGTCTAGTTTATGATCACCACCGATTAAATTGACAAATAAATCATGTTCATATAAGAAAATATAAACCATGAGGCCAATAATGATTGCGACAATTATTCCTCCAATAATGAACCAGCCTGCTTGAATACCTGACATAAAGATAATAAAGACAACTGAGGCTAACATGATCATTGTTACCCCAGCATCATTTTGCAGGTAAACCAAAATACATGGTGGCATAGATACAGCTAAGATTTTACCAATTAGTAAACAGTCGTTGTGCAAATTGTGGACTAGATATCTATTGTTATGTTTATCGATAATATCAGCCATAACAACAACTAAAATAATTTTCATGAATTCTGAAGGCTGAAAATCAAAGCCCGGCAGTTTATACCAGGAGGTTGCACCGCCTGCAAATTTAGCTAAAGGAATTATTTTAATTCCAAAGTGAGTAAGTAAAAAGTGTTCTACAGCAAGACCAACTAGTAAAACTATTAATATGCCATAAATGATCCACATGGATGAATAAATACGATCATTTGATATTTTAAAAACAGCAATCATTAAGGTAAAGGATATTCCATAAAATATCAGCTGTTTTAACCAATATGTACTAGGATTTCCTTTAGTGATCAATGGTGTAGCACTCTTAATTCCTAGACAGCTAATAAAACAAAGTAATAATAATAAACCAATCAAGGACCAGCAAATTACGGATTTTTCTTTTTCTTCCACAAAATCCCTCCTTATAAAAAAGATAGTTTTTTCTATCTTGATATAGTATACTATAATTAAATAATAATTAATAGGGGGTATGTGTTAATGAATGATTATTTATTATATGGGATAATTGCTTTAATTGTAGTAATTATCTTAGCTGTTATTTTTGTAATGACAATTAAAAATAAGCAGCCAAAACAGGTTAAAGCAAGTGATATACCTGTAGATATAAATATGATCATGGATGCTGTTGGCGGTAAATCTAATATTAAAGAGACAGTAGCGTCATCTTCTAAAATTACTTTTTTTGTTAGAGATGATAGTCTTGTTAGCTTGGAAAAATTAAAAGCTGTAGGCGCATCTGGAATCGTTCAGACAACAAATAAAGTTAGTGCTATCTTTGGTAAATATTCAAAACAAATATCAAATATGATTAATGATAGTTAAGCAGATTAAAAATATCTGCTTATTTATTTATAGATGTGGAGGTAACTATGGATATAAGGGATCGGATAAAAAGTTATGAGCCTTTGTTTGATCAATGGCTTTTTGATGATGTAATAGATATATATGATCAAGAAAGTTTGATTAAATTAAAGCATCAATCATATGGAAATGAAAGAAAAGCTTATTTGAATGTAATAACAGTATATGATCAAGATAATGATATACAGAAGTTAGAAAAAAGGGTAGAAGATATTAAAAATAGTTTAAAAGCTGGTCAAAAAGTTTTAAATAGTGGTTTTTTTGATTATGAGCAATATTTGATTGAAAATAATCAAGGGGCTGTCATCGGGATAGATTTATGTTTGCTGATGAAAGAGAGTGATTATGCAACAGATAATCTTGATGATTTAAGTAGTAAATTATTATATGAAATTGGATTAAAATTATTTGATCGTCATGAATATACTAAGGCTTTGGTGTATTTTAAAAAAGGTGAGGAACTTGATAATAGTGATTGTATTTGTATTATTGGATATATGTATGAACGAGGATTAGGGGTTGAACAGGATAATGTCATGGCAGTTCATTATTATCAGAAGGCAACAAGTTTAAATAATGTGGTTGCCAGCTGTAATCTGGCTTATTTCTATGAATTAGGTATAGGTGTTAAACAAGATTATCAAAGAGCTTATGAGCTTTATTTACAAGGAGCTGATGCGGGTTTTCCTAGAGCGATTTGTAATTTGGGTTACTGCTACGAATACGGTCGCGGAGTTGATGCGGATTTGCATAAAGCAGTAGAGTATTATCTTGAGGCCGCCAAACTGGGATATAGTGAGGCTTTATATAGTTTTGGAACATGTTTAGAATTTGGCGAGGGAATTGATAAGGATGTTGATAGAGCTTTTAAATGTTATGAACAAGCTGCAAATCAGGGGCATGAGCGTTCGCAATATCGATTAGGCTATTGTTATGAAAATGGGCTGGGAACAATACAAGATTTTGTCAAAGCTTTTTACTGGTATGAACAGGCAAGTAAAAATAATTATCCTCCAGCATTAGTTTCTTTAGCTGCTTGTTTTGAATTAGGTCAAGGAACAAATATAGATTTGAAAAAGGCTCGTAGTTGTTATAAAAAGGCTGCCCATTTGAATTATGCTCGGGCACAATTTTGGTTGGGTTATTTTTATGAAAGTCATCCAGAAATAAAAAATGCCGCATATCGCTGTAGTTATTGGTATCGTCAGGCATGTAAACAAAAGGATGTTCAAGCAATGGTCGCTCTTGGATATTGTTATGAAAGTGGTTTTGGAGTAAAACAGAATTTGAAACGAGCAGTTGAATTGTATGAAGCTGCTGCGAAATTAAATTATCCTGCTGCACAATGTAATCTGGCATATTGTTATGAAATGGGAATTGGAACGGATATTGATTTAGATGCAGCAATTTACTATTATCGCTTAGCTAGTGAGGCCGGATATCCTCGAGCAATGTGTAATTTGGGATATCTTTATGATCATGGCGAAGGAGTAAAATGCGATCATCAATATGCTTTTGAATTATATATGCAGGCAGCAAAGGCAGATTATGCTCCAGGACTGTATCATATTGGGTTAGCATATGAAAAAGGTGACGACAGAGAAGTTGATCTTGAAAAGGCAATTATCTTTTATAAGCGGGCAGCTGATTTAAATTATGCAGCAGCGATGTATAATTTAGGATTAATTTATGAACAGATTCCTGATTACCATGATGATTTAAAAGCTATTGATTATTATCAAATGGCAGTAGATCAAAATGATGCTCGAGCAATGTATCGAATGGCTTTATATTTAGATGAGGGGAAGGTAATATGCAAAGATGTTCAAAAGGCATTTACTTATTTACAGTTATCTTCTAATTATGAATATGTTCCTGCAATGAATATGTATGCGATTTATTTAGAAAATGGAACAAGCGGATATAAAGATCCTGATGAGGCTTTTAGTTATTATTTGAAAGCAGCCAGTAATAATTATGCGCCTGGAATATATAATCTTGGACGATGTTATTTTTATGGTATTGGTACGAATATAAATAAGCAGGAAGCGTTTGATTTGTTTTGTAAAGCTAGTAAAATGGATTATTGTGAAGCCAGCTTTATGGCTGGATACATGTGTCATTATGGTGATGGAGTTGTAAAGGATATTAAAAGAGCGATGGAGTATTATCAAAAGGCCGCCAATCTGGGCTTACAGGATGCAATTGATGAGTTGAATAAATTGAAATAATATATGATTATTTTGTTAAAGTAATAAAATGATGGTAAAATAATATTAATGAAATGTTTGATAATTATGTAATTGTTTTTTAGAAAGATCAATAGGTTAAAGATAAAAGTAGAAAGATAAATGAGGGAAGGAAAAAATATGTCATTTAAAGAGAAATTATCTAAGTATGCAAAATTAATTGTAAAAGCAGGGTTAAATGTTCAAAAAGATCAAATAGTCGTTATTGATGCACCGGTTGAAAGCGTAGAGTTAGTAAGACTGGTTACAAAAGAAGCTTATGAAACAGGTGCTAAAGAAGTAGTAGTCAGATATCATGATGAAGTAGTGTCACGGTATAAATATGAATATGTTTGTAATGATGAATTTGGTAAAGTACCTGCCTGGTTTAGTGAGTTTAGAAATAGTTATGCTGCTAAGAATGCTGCTTTTTTAACTATTCATAGTGATGATCCTGAAGGTTTTAAAGGAATTGATCCAGCAAAAATAGCACTATGGTCTAAAAGTGTTTCGACTGCTTGTAAACCTTTCTATGATAGTTTAGATCTAGGCATTAATACATGGTGTATTGTTGCTAGCAGTTCAGTCAAATGGGCAAATAAAGTATATCCTGATATGTCTGATAATGAAGCTCTAGAAGCTTTATGGAATGCTATCTTTAAAGCTGTTAAAGTTGATAGTGATGATCCTGGTGTTGCTTGGGATGAACACCGTAAAAGTTTTGAAGATCGAGTTAATTATTTAAATCATCTTAATTTAAAGCAATTGACTTATACAAATTCACTTGGAACTAATTTAACAGTAACTTTAAATAAGGATTATTTATTCGCTGGGGGAGGAAGTTATACAACTAATGGGGTATATTTCTTTGCAAATATGCCAACTGAAGAGATTTTTACCAGTCCATACTATAAAGGGACAAATGGCTTAGTTTATAGTTCATTACCGCTTAATTATAATGGTAATTTAATTGACGAGTTTAAACTGGTTTTTAAAGATGGAAAAATAGTAGACTATGATGCTAAAACTGGTAAAGATGTTTTAAAAGAGATAATAGAAATTGATGAAGGTAGTCATTATTTAGGCGAAATAGCCCTGGTTCCATATATTTCCCCGATATCTAATATGAAAACATTATTTTATAATACTTTATTTGATGAAAATGCTTCTTGTCATTTAGCGATTGGCAAAGGTTTTAGTGAGTGTCTTAAAGATGGCTTGACAATGACAAAAGAGCAGCTGTTAGAAAAAGGAATTAATGACTCTTTAACGCATGTAGATTTTATGATTGGAACAAGTGATTTGAATATTATAGGTGTAACCGAAGATAATCAAGAAATAATTATTTTTAAAGAAGGTAATTTTGCTTTTTAAATAATTGAAAGTTAAATTTGTAAAATTATTGATTATATAAAAACTGGGGCTAACTTAAAAAAGGTTAGCCTGCTTTGTTGTATATATTTGGATTTTTTTATATATAAAATGTTGTTTTAATCATATAGATTTTGGTTGACAAATTCATGATTAATCTATATCATTTAAGTTTGCAAGGAGACAATAAAATGAGTGAATTTATTAAAGAAGTAGAAAAAAGAAGAACATTTGCCATCATTTCCCATCCCGATGCTGGTAAAACAACATTAACAGAAAAATTCTTATTGTATGGTGGTGCAATTCAACAGGCTGGAACTGTCAAAGGAAAGAAAAATAGTAAACACGCTACTAGTGATTGGATGGAAATCGAAAAACAAAGAGGGATTTCGGTTACATCATCAGTATTACAATTTAATTATAATGGTTTTTGTATTAATATCTTAGATACACCAGGACATCAGGATTTTTCTGAAGATACCTATCGTACTTTAATGGCAGCTGATTGTGCAGTAATGGTAATTGATGCTAGTAAAGGGGTTGAAGACCAAACCCGTAAATTATTCAAGGTATGTACAATGCGCAATATTCCGATTTTTACTTTTATTAATAAAATGGATCGTGAAGCTCAAGATCCATATCAGTTAATGGAAGAAATTGAACAAGAACTGGGGATCGATACTTGTGCAATCAATTGGCCAATTGGATCAGGTAAAGAGTTTAAGGGAGTTTATGAACGTAGCGATAAGGAAGTAATTCGTTTTATTCCAGTTGATGGGGGAAAAAAAGAAGTTGATACTAAGATCATGAAATTTGATGATCCTGAGTTGATTAATGAACTGGATGAAGAATTATATAATAAGCTGCAAGAAGATATTGAATTATTAGATATGGCTGGTAATGATTTTGATTTAGAAATGGTTCGAAATGGGAAGCTTTCACCAGTATGTTTTGGATCTGCCCTGACGAATTTTGGAATTGAGCCTTTTTTAAAACACTTTTTAGAAATGACAACACCACCATTACCACGAAGTACAAAAGAAAAGATAATAGACCCGTTTAATGAAGATTTTAGTGCTTTTGTTTTTAAGATTCAAGCTAATATGAATAAGGCACATCGTGATAGAATGGCATTTTTTAGGATCTGTTCTGGTAAGTTTACAAAGGGCATGGAAGTTTATCATTATCAAGGTGGACGTAAGATTAAACTAAATCAATCAAAACAGCTGATGGCTGATGAGCGTCAGGAAATTGATGAAGCATATGCTGGAGATATTATTGGGGTTTTTGATCCGGGAATCTTTTCTATTGGTGATACTATTACTACGGGTAAAGCTAAATTTGCTTTTGAAGGAATACCAACATTTGCTCCTGAGCATTTTTCTTTGATTCGTAATAAAGACACAATGAAAAGAAAACAATTTGTAAAAGGAGTTGAACAAATTGCTAAAGAAGGAGCAATTCAGATTTTCACTGAATTAGGTGGGGGAATGGAAGAAATTATAGTTGGTGTAGTTGGAGTGCTGCAGTTTGAGGTGTTAGAATATCGTTTGAAAAATGAATATAATGTTGAAATCATCAAACAGCCATTACCTTACCAATATATTCGCTGGGTCAAAGAAGGCTGTGATTTGAATTCATTAAATTTATCTAGTGATACTAAAAAAGTTCAGGATTTAAAAGGACAGCATTTGTTATTATTTACAAATGACTGGGGTGTACGCTGGGCAAGTGAAAAGAATCCAAGTTTAGAGCTGTTAGAATTTAGTAAAAATTAGATATCGATATTAAGTCTAGGTATCCGGGTAATCAAATAATTTAGGGGGAAAGCCAAATTATTTGGTGGTCCAATTTAGGGGGCTTAAAAAAAGTCCGTTGAAATTTAGGGGGCAACTTTAGGGGGCAACCTAAAAAATGC
>JAETPY010000035.1 GCA_021770925.1 Erysipelotrichaceae bacterium
AACGTAGTATCAATACTACACTTTTTTAGCTTCTTCAAAAAATATAACCAGAAGAAATATTATTTAAATATTACTTCTGGTTAATTATTTGTCATCTTAACTTAATGACATTGGGGTCCTTGTCTTTTTTTTATCTTGTGTTAAAATGCTTTTGATGGAAACTAGGAGGTAAAGAAATGAGTTTATATGTAACAAGACATGGAGAAACTGACTATAATGTAAAAAATTTAGTTTGTGGTGTTAGTGATGCAAGATTAACCAAAACAGGAATTGAACAAGCAAAAAAATTAGCGGGTGTTTTACAGGCAGTTAATTATGAATATTTATATGTTTCACCATTAAAAAGAGCTGTTGATACTGCATTTTTAGCTAATGTTCGTCAATTAAAAATGATTATAGAGCCACGAATTAAAGAAATTGATTTTGGAAAATATGAAGGGGCTCATCGTAAAGATGAGGGCTTTTTGAATAATAAACATAATTTGGCGTTTCGTTATCCAGGTGGAGAATCTTTTATTGAACTATGTAAAAGGGTCTATGAATTTCTTGATGAAATAAAAAAACAGGCAATTGATAGTGATGTTTTACTAGTTTGTCATGGAGCAGTTTGTCGAGCAGTTCATAGTTATTTTAATGATATGACAAATGATGATATTTTTAATTATCAAACTGATAATTGTGAATTATTGAAGTATGACTTATAAAATTATTTAAAAATTTCTTATTTGTTTAGATAATTATATAAAGTGTTAGAATCTATAATAGTTATTTTACGGTATGATAAATCAATCTAGTTTAAATGATTAAAATTGTTTAATATTTTAGTTACGATCATTTGATTTAAAGCTGTTAAAAAGCTATTTCTTGATGAATAAGAAATAGCTTTTTTATTCTAATAAAAAGACAGTCCTAATTTATTCATATATTCGAAAACTTTTATCTCATTATACTCTTGTCCTGCCAAGGCTGCCATACATTTTATATTATCTTCCAATGACAAATTTTCACTAATTAATTCTAAATCTTGTAAAACATATCCTATCTTAGTTCTTCTTATTTCTGCTCTTTCATAGTCATTTAAATTATTTATAATTTGATTATTCCATTTATACAGTGCCTCTGAATAATGGGATATTAGAGATATTTCATGCAGCAAAGTTGTCTTGCCAGAGCCGCTTTTTCCTATAATCACATGTATATATCCCTCAAATAAATCTATATTTTCGTTTTTCAATAATAGCAGATCCTTGATTTGCAAATTAATATTATTTAAAGTAATCATTTTATTTACCACGTATCTATGCAATAATATCTGCTTTATCATATTTTATCTTCATAAACACATTTGCTGCACTAATAACTATACTAACCAATAGAACAAATATTTCAGCGTGAAGCCATGAAAAATTAGCAAACTCAGCATATATAGAATAATAATTTGGAAGTACTTTTATAAAATCTACAGCATTCATTATTTTAAGGTTCTCTAATAATACTGGTATTGATGCAGTAATATAAATAATTAGGCTTGAACATGCTATTATTAATATTTGCCACAGTGTATGAATAAACAGTATTTTATTATCTTGTTTTTTATCATATCCTATCAAATTCATCATCATATAAGTAGATTTATATCTTTTAATATAGAATATTTCAACTATAAAACCACCAATCATAAAAACTATCACACATAAAGCTGTTATAACCATGGCTTGTTGTACAATTTCATTATTTTCCTCTATGAGTCCTAATACACTTTGATACTCATTATATACATAAGTATCATCTGCTATTTTATCAATGTTATTAATAACGTCTGAAACATTTTCATATTTATCAGCAAATACCGCTTTAGCATAAGGTTTTAATTCTATGAGTGTTGAATATCCATTAAAACTTGATTCATTGATCTTTATTCCTCCATCTTGATATTCTTTTACACTACTATCAATCAGAGCTTTCATATCACTATAATTCATATAAATTTCATTGTTCAAAGAATTTGATTCTGTAATTCCTTCAACTTTAGTTTCTAACTGCACTTGAGTGTATATACATTCTACAGGATAATAAGAATTATTAGTTTCTTCTATTTCTGTTTTACTTAATAACTGACACATTAAAAAAGGAATATTTAATTTTAATTCTAGTGTATCACCAACTTTTAGTTGATATACATAGGCTAACGATTCACTTATATAAACACCTTTGCCGTCTTTATTAAATTCTGTTTCTTCATCATAAAAAGGGATTACAAAAAAATCATAGTTATTTGATATTCCAGTATTAGCTGTATCTGAGATTTTTTCTATCTCCTTACCATCTCTTCTTGCTGTTAAAGACATATCACTTAATAAACCATATGCGTCTAATCCATTAGCAAATATATAATAATCATAAACACTATCCACATGATCAATAACATCTAATTTTTCATTTTCCAGTTCTGGTAGTGGTTCAAATTGTTCCACGGTACGCATTGCATAACCGTATTTTACAACCTGCTTCTCTCCACTGACATCACTTAAAACTAATATTTTTCTATTAGATACCTCATCAACAGAATAAATGTTTAATGATTTATAATTTAAATAGTTTTGTACAATTATAGACGAACAGACAAAAAATATTGCCATTATTATAATTCTAAACAAGACTCTTATTTTATTATTTTTACTATTTGAATAAAATAATATCTCAAATATCTCTAAACTCTTTTTAGCCTTTTTCACATCACTTAAATTACTATCTGTTATATTTTCAACATGAAAAAAATTATTTTCTTTCTTCTCCTTTTCGAGCACTAAATTTAAATGATCAATTTTATATAATCTATCGCATTTATTAATAATATTTATTTTATGAGTAACCAAAATTACCATTTTACCCATATTTGCACATTCTCTAAGTATATTCATGATAAGATCAGTATTTTCGTCATCTAATGAAGCAGTCAACTCATCGCCTAAAATGATATTTGAATTTTTAGCCAACGCGCATGCTATCGCCACCCTCTGACGTTCTCCACCAGATAGGTTTTTAGGCATCGCATATCCTTTAGTATCTATATGAACCATTTTTAACAATTGAGCAACACTATATAAAGTATTTGAGTGCTTTAAATAGAATTCAATATTTTTACTTACTGATATTGTCTCAATTAATATTGCATTTTGATCAATAAAAGAAATATGTTCATTTCTAAATTCAGTTTTTTCCCTATCATTAAGATTTAATAATTATTATCATAGAAATAATCGCATTGTTGATTAGATAACATTCCAATAGCATAAAGTAATGAACTCTTTCCTACACCGCTTTCCCCATATATGCCTGTAATTTGGTTAGGATAAGCAATAAAATGACCATTTTTTATACATTCTTTTTTATCATATGGTATAACAATATCTCTTAATTCAATCACACTTTTCACCTCTCTGTCTATTCGATATTATAAAACTGATTTCATTAATTTTAAAGTTAACTGAAATTATGCAAGGTGTTTATATAAAAATTTTTAATCATTTAAAAATAAGAGAGAATTTAATCTCTCTATAACTAAAGTGACAAATTTGCATTGAGTACTTTTTCTCTATTATTATAAATATTAACAGTCATTTTAGCACTAAACTGACTAGGGCGACTAATAGATCCTAATGAAACAGTTACAGATCCAGCTTCTGTTTTTGAAGATTTCACACTACTAAGTTTACTAGTTACATTTTCTCTTTGCCCTGATAATACTCCCTCACCCCAATTGAAAGTTGATTTCTCATATCTACAACTATCCTTTACAGGATAATAAGAAGCAGCAAACACACTCCCCGCAGTAAATATAAAAGTTACTATAAGTAATAATGTTACACTAATTTTTTCATAATAATTTCTTTTTTGTTATAATATTTTTCCAATTTTTTAACTTCTTCTTTAAGTAACAGTACTATTGATCCAATAAATTTTTTTAACAAAAAATATTACGTAATTTATAGTTATAATAGGCTTATTTTAATTTCAAATGATGGAACAAATTGGAAAAATATTAAATCGGAAACTGGAGCTAAATATGGTCAATATGTTCGTTATGATTTTGATGAGTCAGTAACAGCACGTTATGTAAAAATACAAGGGGTAAGTGAAGCGCAATATTCATTATTTACATTTAGAGTTTTGCAAAGAACTGGAAGTGAAAATGATGTTGAATTAGAACCATGGAATCTGGCATTTAATAAACCAGTATATAGCAGTGGTTTGCATCCAGGTGATGGAAATGGAAAAGCTGAAAAATATGCTGTAGATGGAAGTACGGCAACACGCTGGGCTTCAAGAAGAACAAATGATGAATGGTTTTATGTAGATTTACAATCAGATTGTATTATCCAGGCAGTTAATATTTTATGGGAAACTGCTTCAGCAAAAGAATTTAAATTACAAATATCTAAAGATGGTGAAACCTGGGTAGATATGGCCCATATTAGTAACAATAGTGTTCAAAATGATTGGACAAAACATGCATTTTCTCAAGATTATATTGGTCGATATGTTCGAATGAAGGGAATACAGGCTAATACGGGATATGGATATTCTATTTATGAATTCCAGGTAATAGGAACAACAGTTAGTAATCCTAATATTCAAGATATTAATAACATATCATTTGTAGATAATAAGATGAGTATGTTAAAAGGGCAGACAACAACGCTTGTAATTACAACTGATCCAGAAAATGTAACAGCTTCTAGTATTGCCTGGGAATCATCAGATCCTAGTTTAGTTGCTGTCAACAATAATGGTAAAATTACAATCAAAGGAGAATCAGGAAGTGCAGCGATAACAGCATATTCGATTAAAGATCCTGCTGTTAAGGCAGAATGTATAATTAATATTACACCTAGTGCTGGAAAAATAATTAAAGTCGAAGGATTATCTTTGTTGAATACAATTGGTACACTAGGTTTAGGAGATATTCATCAATTAAGTGCTAAGATTATGCCTGAAAATGCCACACATTAATATATTATCTGGTCAAGCAGTGATGAGTCAGTTATTAAAATAGATGCTGATGGAAAATTAAATGCAGTTGGGATTGGAACAGCTGTAATTACTGCTAAGACAACAGCAGGGGTGAATATTAATGTCACAATTACTGTTAAAGAAGTACAGACTAATAAAGATTCTTTACAGGAAATTTATGATAAAAATAGAGATAAAATAAGTGAGACTTATACTTTAGCAAGCTGGCAAGTATTTAGTAATGCAATGGAAAAGGCTAAAGTTATATTAGAAAATGAAAATGTAAGTCAGACAGAAGTTGATCAAGCTTTAGCTGATTTAATTGACCGCTGTTGAAGGATTAATGAAAAAAGCTGATAAATTTGAATTAGAAATAGCTATAAAAATAGCAGATAAAATTACAGATGAAGATTTAGAGGCAGTAGTTCCAGCTGTTGTAAATGAGTTAAAAGCGGCATTACAGGAAGCAAAAGTCATTTTAGAAGATGAAAATGTTAGTCAAGAAAAGGTCGATAATTCGTTTGCTCGTTTAGCAAAAGTTATTCAGATGTTAGATTTTATTAAAGGTGATAAAGCACAATTAGAGATTTTAGCAGCCAAAGCAGCTAAATTAGATAGTAGTGATTATACCGACGAATCATGGAATGCTGTAGTTAATGCTTTAACTAAAGCTAATGAAGTACTTGCTGATGAAAATGCACTGCAAACTGAAGTGGATACAGCATTAAAAGCATTACAGAATGCTATAGAAGGCTTATTAGAAATCAAAAAGGTGGATAAGATATTATTAGAAGCTTTCTACAATAAAGTAAAAGATAGTGAAGAAAGCAAATATTTAGCATCGTCATGGTCTAGATTTAAAGAGGCTTTAAACAATGCTAAAAATGTATTAGAAAACGATGAAGTAACCCAAGAACAAGTAGATACTGTATATAATGTACTAATTAAAGCATACTTAGATTTAAGATTAAAACCTAATAAAGTTTTATTACAAGAATTAATTGATCAAGCTATCGGATTAAATAGAGCAAATTACAGCTTGGCTAGTTATGAAGCAATGTTAGAATCATTAACAGATGCAAAATTAGTATATGCAAATGAAGAAGCAACAGAAGCTGAGGTAATAGCAGTGCAAAATAAGTTATCAAAAGCAATCAATAGCTTAATAGAGCAAAATGTAGAAGATACCTTAAGTATTAAAACTGGCGATGATAGCATTATATATGGTTCATTAGGATTAATGAAGATAACGGCAGTTACTATCGCGTTATTGAAAAAGAAAATATTATATTTAAAATAGATCATAAATAAAAAAGGAAGTTTTAAGATTATTGAATCAATAAAATTAATACTTCCTTTTTTACTTTAAAGTAAGAGCAGTATTTGGTTTGATTTAAAAGTATAGTTAAGATGACGATAATTTAAGGATAGAAAACTTATTATAAACAAAGTATAATAGCTATCATAAAAAATTGGCATGTTTTATTTAGCAAATAAAAATATCAGTAAAAATCAAAGAAAAGAAAAAACATCAATTTCAATGGTGTATAAAGCTTTCAGGCTATAAAAGGACAAATCTGTTTATTTAAAATCTTTTTTTTCTGACAAAATGATATAGAAGTTTTTGCTTCATATAGAAAAATTATGGAACTAGGCAATTAGCCTGAGACAGTCAATCTACAAATGGCAAAGTGATTAATTGTTGATAGAATTAGTTTATTCAAAGATTTTGTTATTAATAACAATTTAGTGATAAATATATTAAAAATTGAAATTTTAGCTTAATAAAATTATTTATAATAGATGGTAATATGAAAAATAAATTATTTGATCTTGTGGTTATTTTAACAAGTAATATTTTAGTAGTTTTTATAGAAAAAACGTCGTGGAAATACGGCATATTATGAAAAGATATTCAATTTTTTCTAAACAGTTATGATGCTAACTTCTAAAGACGAATATTGAGATATTACTTACAGCCATGCCGTTGGTAAAATTAAAGGAAAAATCATAGTGACTGGTTTTATTGCATTTATGATTGCGGTATGGGTTGATAAAGTAAATGACAGTCGAAGACTTTAAAGCAGTAGTAGAATATTTTCTGATGAATTTTTAAGAATTTTAATAATGATTTTTATCATGGTTAATGCTATAATACATAAGTATAATTATGGAGGCATATATGGATATTATTGAATTAATCAAGGTTATAGTTTTAGGTGTGGTAGAAGGAATTACTGAATGGCTACCAATTAGCAGTACTGGACATATGATTTTAGTAGATGAATTTATAAAATTAAATGTTAGTGCTGAATTTTTGGAAATGTTTCTAGTTGTGATTCAATTGGGGGCAATTTTTGCTGTTGTAGTATTATACTGGCAAACATTAATTCCATTTGATTATAAAAATAATTGGAAGATAAAGAAAGATACTTTTTCAATGTGGTTTAAAATAATTGCTGCCTGTATTCCAGCAGCAATAGTAGGGGTGTTATTTGATGATCAGTTAAATGAGCTATTTTATAATCCTTTGACTGTTGCTATTGCTTTAATTGTTTTTGGGGTTTTATTCATCTTTATTGAAAATTACAATAAGGGAAAAAAATCAAAAATTAATTCATTAAATGAAATTACTTATAATACGGCCTTAATTATAGGAATATTTCAATTAATTGCAGCAATTTTTCCTGGTACTTCTCGTTCAGGTGCAACTATTGTTGGTGCATTGTTGATAGGAGTTAGTCGAACAGTGGCTGCTGAATTTACTTTCTTTTTAGCTGTGCCGGTTATGTTTGGAGCTAGTTTACTAAAATTAGTTAAATTTGGGTTAGCTTTTACTGCTGGGGAATTGATATTATTAATTATTGGAATGCTGGTAGCTTTTGTTGTAAGTATGATAACGATTAAGTTTTTAATGAGTTATATTAAAAAACACGATTTTAAAGTATTTGGATGGTATCGAATTGTTTTAGGAATTATTGTGTTGCTTTATTTTATGATTTTTTAAAATGAAACCTATTTTCATACAAATAGGTTTTTATATTATATATTGCTTAATAAATAAAAATGGAACTATATTTAATGGTTATTTCTTATTTTAGGGTAAATATAAAAAGAGATTTCTTATTATGCTGATAAAATACAGGAACTTTTGAAATCTTTTATTTTTAATTACCTATTATCAAGTAAGAATCTATTTAATGAGCACTTTTTTATTATTTAGATTTTTCAAATTTAGTTATAAATGATATAAAAATGTAATTCCTGAGGGGAAAGAAAAGTTGATGATTTGGTGAAATATAAGTATTTTTAGCTGGAACACAAAAGTATATTATTAAAGAAAAAATCAAGATATTTTATTATAAATTATTGCTTTTGTATGATTTATGTTACTCTAAATATAGAAGATAAAGGAGGCATTTTTATGAAAATATTATTATGTTGTATGGCAGGAGTTACTTCTAATATGTTTGCTTCGGCTTTAAAAGATGAAGCAGCTAAGAGAAATATGGAAATCATTGTTTGGGCAGCAGCTCAAACAGCTGTTGAATATTCAATTGAACAAGCTGATTTGATTTTAGTAACTCCTCAATTGGCAGGATCAGTAAAAAAATTTAAAGATCTAGCAGTTCCTGGAACACCAGTAATTCTTATTAGTGAAGATGATTTTAGAACTTTTAATGCTAAAAAGGTCTTAGATGAAGCACTTTCGTTATAATAGTAAGCTGATTTGAAGCCATAAGGACTGTAAATAATTTATTTACGGTCCTTTTTCAAAAACAGACAGTGAAATTATCTCCATAAATACTATTTTTGATGAAGTTTTTGAGAAAAATAGCGAAGAATTTATAATGATATTACAATAAATGGAAGAATCTTGTATAACGACTTTTAATAAGTTATATGGAGACATGATGGAAAGACACCTGGAAAAATAGTGCCTTTTTTATGTTATAGAATGACATAAGTATTTATTTTTGCTTGATTATCCTGCACTTATTAAAACAGTGAGAAAGAGCTTGTTGTATGAGCAGTGCTGAAAGCACTTTTCTTTTATAAAAATTGACAATATTTGCATTTTTAGTATAATTGATTTATATAAACGGTTTATATAAATCAATTATGAAAGGTTAAGGATAAACAATGCCAAAGCAAAGAATTACAAAAGAGATGGTTGTTAATGCTGCTTTTGAAATTGCTAGAAGTAGCGGGATGGAACAAGTTATGGTAAAAAATATTGCTGATAAAATAGGATGTTCTGTTCAACCAATTTATAGTTATTGTAAAAATATGGACGGGTTACGTCAAGATGTAATAAAACAAGTTAATGATTTTATACAAGAATATATAATAAATCATATCGACAAAAATGATTTATTTCGTAGTTCGGGACAATTATACATTCGGTTGGCTAAAGAAGAACCTTATTTGTTTAGAATCTTCATTTTACACCAGCGTAATGGGATTTCTTCACTAGAAGATTTGTATCAATCTGAAACGAATCCAAACATTGCTAAATTTATTTCTGATAAACTGCACATCAGTTTATTAAAAGCAAAGCAGTTACATTTGAATATGCTTATTTATACAATCGGTATTGGCACTATTTTTTCAGTAACAACACCAGGAATTTCGACAGATGAAATATACATACAACAAGAAACTGCATATGAAGCGTTCTTAAAGCAGGCATTAGATTACGAGGAATGATAGTGAAGAAAAAGAAAATAATCATTATATTATTTTGCATAATAGTTCTGGCTTTCATAGGCATAAAGCTTGTGTCAAACGGATTGATTAATCATGCAAATAGTATTAGTGTTTCAAGTCCAAATATGGAAAATATTGAAAATGGTACATATATTGGTGAATGTTCCTGTACACCTGTTTACGTCAAAGTGAAAGTAATAGTAAAAAATCATAAACTTACAAATATCACTATCTTAGAGCATGATAATGGTTTGGGAAGTTCAGCAGAAGGTATCATTGAAGATATAATAAAAAATCAATCATTGGACGTAGACACTGTATCTGGTGCAACAGTAAGTAGTAAATGTATTTTGAAAGCGGTAGAAAATGCAACAGAAAGGGGAAGTAATCAAATATGAATAAGATTGTAATTCTTTATAAATCTAAATACGGAGCAACAAAAAAATATGCTATTATGTTACAAAACGAGTTATCATGCGACATTTACGATGTAGTTGATCATAAAAAGATTTTGTTTGAAAACTATGATTGTATTATATTTGCTGGTGCAATCTATGCTGGTGGAATGTCTGGTTTAAATATACTGCGGAAGATTCATAAATATATAAAGCATAAAAAAATTATTATATTATGTGTAGGTGCATCTCCCTTTGATATAAAAGCAATTGAAGAAGTCAAAACACGTAATTTAAAAGAGGATTTGAAAGATATTCCTTTTTTCTATGCAAGGGGTGCATGGGATGAAAGTGGCATGACTTTTAAAGACCGTACGATGTGTAAAATGTTACAAAAAATGCTTGCTAAACAAGATATAGATTCTTGTGAATTGTGGATGAAAGAGTTATTGTATTCACAGGGAAAGATATGTGATTGGACAGATAAGAAAAATCTATCACCGATTCTTGAATATATTAGAGAGGAAAAACAGAAGTTAAAATACTAAAAGATTGACGATTACCACCTTTTCCTGTTTCTTAGTTTTCAAGGCCTTTTTATGGTATAAGCCTGTACTTAACGGTATCGTGAAAAATACAATAAAATATGTAATATTACGTAAAGTTATGTAATGAATCTGCCCAAAAAGAAAAGCTGATAAATTTTGAAAAATAAGGGTATATAGGTAATTTTAGAACTTATAAGAAGATATTTAAAAACTCATGCTGTTTTATAATTAAAAAACAACGTACAATTTGTACGTTGTTAGTCATCAAAAGGGTTTTTAATGTTACCATTTTGGATTTTTGGAGCTAGTCTTTGTTCCGCTTCCTTTATATAGTTACGTAATTTAGTAGCTTCTTTATCAAATTCATCATCAAGCTCGATAAATGGTATATATATCCTTTTTGATACCATTAAATTAAGTTTTTGGAAATCTAAGTCAGGAATTAGTCCTTCATGGTACATTTTAGTTAATTCATTTAATCTAATTTCATCCCATTCTTTATATCTTTGTTCATCTAATTTATATTCATCATTTAAATTATCATTTTGAATACTTTTTAAATAGTCAATACATTTAATTCTTCCAGCAGTTGTTAATGATTTAGAAATTTTTAAAATTTCATTTAATAAACCATCTTTAGTATCAATAAAAGTATCTTCAAATAAATCAATATCCTCGTCGCTCCATTGAGGTGCATAATCATCGAATCCTAAAATATATTGTGGAGGAACGTTTAAAGATCCTGCGATTTGTACTAAAATATCGTTTTTTATTGTTTCATTATCTCTTTTTGTAATCCCGTACAAAGTATTTAAGGAAACTCCTGACATCAAAGATAAATCTTTTAATGTAATTCCTTTTTCATTTAATATTTGTTTTAATCTCATTCCTATACCCATAGTCTCTCGTCCTTTCGTGCCCTTTTTGGCTTTTTATTTTAATAGTGATTAAGCAGATGGTCTTACAGTTATAAAAGGTAACCATCTATTTGTTTCACTATATATATTAAAACATATTTTTATTAATTAGTACATATGTACTAACAATTTTTTTGAAAAAATTTTTATCATTTTATTTTAATACCAGATTTTTATTGTATATTGATGCCTTGGTTTTATAATATTTATTTTTTTTAATACTTTTATTCATAAGTACAAGGGTTATTTAAAATAAATGAGCATGTTATGATTAAAATAGTGAAAAGTGGCATTAATTATCGTTTTGTTTGTACTTTAAAAAACGCTAAAAATCAGTGCACAAAAACAGTAGTTAAAAATAATATTAGTTTGTTGAATTATATTAAAATAGTAATTGTTTGAAAGGTGGTGCTACTTATTTAAGATACTGTTAAAATTATCATTAGGAATCACAATAGTTTTTTATAACGCTAATAGGTAAGAGAACTGTATCTATTGTCATCAATATGACTTTTAAGTCATTTTTTAGAGAGTTACACACCTGTGTTTTTCTATTTCACTCCTTATGATTTTTATAATGATGTCATAACGTGATAAAGTTTTTACAAGATATGTGTAAAAATATATTATCTTATTTGTTGTATTTTTAGTTAATTTATCAAAATTTTTAAATTTAATCATTTTGTAATCACCTTTTTTAAGATAGTTACAAAAGTTTTATGATAATGAAATAATAAAAAATATTATTTCATTAATATAATTTAAATTTTATCGTCATAGGTAGATACAGAAGAAAAGAAAAATAATAAGAGAGTATATTCAAAACCAGTTGGCGGAAGATAGGTTAAGTGACCAAATAAGTATGGAAGAATTTACTGACCTGTTCATGAGCATACCAGTTGGGGTACAAGAAATGAAAGTAAAAAACTCTTTGAGGGTCAATAAGTAAATGATATTGTCACTGTCAGGTGTTCAGTTGTTGAAGGACTAGTGCAACAGTATCCCCCTATAGAGCGTGTCTATAGCACGCCTTTTTGGCGTGATTATGTATGATAAAAAGTTAAGACATTAATTAGCTTAACTTTATCTTGATTTTTTATGTCAAAATCACTCTCCATATGGATTAGTTTCAACTGATAAATGATAATGGTTTTGATTGATATTTTCCATAATTGCATCGCAATCTCCATTTTCATAAAGTTCTTTATTTTTTGAAATAAAAGAATCTGTTACATTTTCTCCTTTATCTGAATCTATAATTTTTACACCATATTCATTTTCATTAAAAGCATCACTAAGATATTTATTTATATTAGGATAGGGTCTTGCATAATATCCTATGTTTTCTGCGGCACTACTACTGCTTATAGATAATGATAAAACTGCTAAAGTTAATAATGCACTATAAAAATTCTTATTCAATTGTTTTAAAGTTTTCATTTTTCTCCATCCCGTGGCTTTTGCTAGCTATCTTTTATTATTTTGTAAAATAAATTATAATGATAAAAAAGAACTCTCTATTATTAATGCATCAATAGAAAATATATAAGTCAAGCAATATTATATTTTAATAATTCTTAATATTTTGTAATACTTGTCTTTGTTTCTATTTTTTAAAAAACTATTGTAATTGTATGCACAAGTACCAAATAGCAGATACCAGCTTAAAGAATGTATAAATAAGGTAGTAAAAAACAAGTGATTTTACTCAGGTGTTTTGCAGTTTTGATCTCTGATTATTAAAATTTCTTTTTTATTTGGATGATTTTTATTTATCAAAAATAATAGAAATTTTTAGATTATAAAAGAAATTTAATAAAAAATTTACTGCACGAGTACTGCATGAAGACTTTTTTAATAAAAAAACCGCTCTAGATAGCGGGTTTTGATAGTTATGGCATCCTCAGTAGGAAAGTTTAAGTAGGGTTTTTAGATACCTTTTAGCATCTCTAAAAGCGCATTCTAGAGCCATTTTTATTTTTAATGATTTTTAATTTTTGTAAAGTAGTTATGCATAAGTTATGCACGCTAGAACTTATCGAGAACATCTAAAATTTCTTTTCTTTTGTCAGGGAACATGTGCGAATAAACACGTTCAACCATGTCTTTGGAATGTCCTAAACGTTCTGCGATTGTAAAACTGCTTACACCATTATTGATTAACAAACTAACATGACTATGTCTGAAATCATGTATTCTTATTTCAGGTATCTTATCTGTATTAATTTCATTGTATCTCTGTATATATTTATTTTTACGGTTGGTGATTGTTCTTATTGGTATAGGTGTAAATACTCCCATTATATAACAATCGTCATTAAAATCGTCTATATTGCTATTTAAAATATACCATTCTTTTAATTCCTTAATTAATATCTTGTTTAAATATATTGTTCTGTTTTCACCAGTTTTAGTTGTATTGTTTAATATTTTATTTTTGTTGTCAAAGGTATTATGAATTTTTAGGGTAGAATTATTAAAATCTATATCGTTCCATGTTCGTGCTTGCATTTCGCCACACCGCATACCAGTCCAGTATAATAGATCAAATAATAAAATATCTTCTTTTTTTGTAATAATTGATTTAAATTTACAATACTGATCATATGTAAAAAATTGCATTTCTTTTTTTTTTCATCTGGATTTTTTACTTGATCAACAATTTCCATTGGATTGGTAGAAATTATTTCTCTTCTAACTGCAAAACGCATTAAAGCACTCATTGTAGTCTGGATTTTTTCTATATAGTTATTAACATATCCTTTTGTAAGTAGCTGACTTTGCCAATTTTCTATTACCGGAATTGTGATTTTAGAAACTTGCATTTTACCAAAATACGGGACTAATTGTTTGTTGATTAAATTAATGTAGTTTGAGACTGTTCTAGGTTTTACACGATCCTTTTTATAATCTAAAAACATGATAACTAACTCATTGAAGGAACATTTGTGTGTTTTATTGGTTTTAGCTATTATTAAAAATTCTCGTTCCGCTTTTTTTGCTGATGTTCTATTTTTAAATCCTCTAACAAAATATCTTTCCTTTACTCCAAAAGCATTTATGTATGTACCCTGAAAATAATATGTATTTCTTTTTTCATCTAAGTATACTGGCATAATAAAAACACGTCCTTTCTAATTGTTATTTGCCTTAGACGTGCTCTTGTGCTAAAATGAGTACGTAAAAGGACTTATGGTTGGGTCTTTTATAATTATGAAGTATTGGTAGTACTTCATTTTAACTTCACTGTTGGTAGCAGTGGAGTTTTTATTGTATTTTTTTAGGGTATGATGATTTCCTTTTAATGCATTTATATACTTTTTGGTTGTTTTCAAGTGCTATTTCGATACTAAAGAAATGTTTACTTTCATATTTATTTCCTAACATATCGAAAAATTCTATCTCAATACTTTGATCTATGATATATGGTTTAGGAATAATTGAATTTAAATTTTTATTGATAAAGAAATTTGCTTGTTCAGCTAAATCAAATTCATGAGTTCCGATTAAAAGTACTTCTTGTTCAGTAGGAATCATATCTTGATCAAAATTTTTGAATTTGATTTTATTACTTTGTTTTACAACAGAGGGATTTATCATAACCCCATTTCCAACGTTTTTTAAAAGTAAATTAATAGATTTTGAAGACATAACTGTTCTTATAGTATGTGTTATGTCTAAGCGATTATTGTAAAAACTTATTTTTTCTAAATACGGTATTGGAAAACATTCTTTTTCTCTTTCTTTTAACTTCTCATCATGCTGATCTTTAATAGTCCACCAAACACCTAATAATGTAGCACCACCACCAATAATAGCTCCAAAAAAATTTATCCAAGTATCTTGAGTTTCAGGAGTTATAAATCCAAATGAAGAAGGAGTTGTAACAATGAATTGAATAACGATAGGAGATAACAAGATAAAAAGACAAGAAAAGACAAAAATTTTTATTATCAATTTCAGTTTAGCCATTTATATCACATCACTTTGAAAAGCTACTGCTTTACCAATAATCCTTATTTCATTTAATTTTTCATCTTTGTATTCTAAATCTTTAAATTTTGGATTTTCTGCTTTCAAGATAACAAGGTTAGCTTCTTTATAATAATAGAATCTTTTTAATGTGGCTTCATTATCAATAATAACTGCTGCTATTTCTCCATTATTTACCATGTTTTGTTGTTTGATAAAAACTATGTCACCATCATTAATACGAGCATTTATCATACTGTCCCCTTTGCATTTTAAACAAAAATCAGCTTGTATATCAGTACCAGCCATTACATAACTTTCTCTATCTTCGTCAGCAAAGATTGGTTCACCGCATGCTATTTCACCTAATAAAGGAAACTTTTTCTTTTCGATAGGATAAATATTATTAAAAGTAAGATAATCTTTGTCATTTACAATACCTAATTCTCTATAACTGTTTCTTACTAATGTTTTGCCTAACAAATAGTTCATGTCAACGTTGAAGTAATCAGCGATACTTTCTAATATTTCATAATTAGGTTCTCGCTTTCCGTTCTCATACATTCCAATAGCTCCATGAGATAATCCAAGTTGTTCGCTTAAATATCTTTGAGATATATTCCTTTCTTGTCTTAATTGAGTAAGTACATCTTTAAACTTTCTCATTTATTTCACCTCCTCAATTAGATTTTACAACAAAGTGTTGACAAAGTAAATAAAAAATCAACAAAATGTTGTTGACAACAAAGCGTTGCTAATGTATACTTTAAGTGTGACAACGATACGTTGTCATGGAAGGAGGTTTAAAAGAAATGGAAGAAATAGATGCTAAAGTTGTTGGACGAAGACTGATTGATTTAAGAGGCACAAAAACACAAGAGAATGTTGCTAAAGCATTAAATATTACTCCCCAAGCTCTATCAAACTATGAATTAGGATTAAGGTTACCTAGAGATAGTTTAAAAAAGAAGATTGCAACATATTACAAGAAAACAGTTCAAGAGATTTTTTTTGATTAGTTGCTCACAATTTGTTGCCGTGATATTGCGATTAAGTTGATGATAGAGAAAGGGATAAGTAATGAAAAATATTCTAATTTGTTTGTTTTTATTAATTGATTTAATAATGATATTTATATCTCTCATGAATGCATTAAATAAAGTTGAAGATAAGGTAATAGATATAATTGCTATATTTTTAACAATTGTTGTAATCATTCTTATTTGCTCAACTTAGTAATGGATATTGAAGAACTGTTCAAATTAGATTAAACATTTATTCAAAATGAGGAGAGAGCAAGCAGTATGAAAATATTGATTAGATTTTTAAAGAAAAAGATTGCTTCTGTGCGAAAGAAACAATCTAAGAAAAATGAATTTCATAGTCATGGAATCCATATTAGTCAAAAAGGGATTAAGCTTGAGGCTCAATCTCGAAAACAAAATGATTTAGTTGATTATTAGGAGGAAGTTATGGAAATTAAAAACGCAGAAAAAGTTTTATGGTTTTCGTTAGGACTAGGCACAGCAGCATTAATTGTAGCAGTTACGGCTTTAGCAATGCAAATATGGATGTAAGGAGTGAGGATATGAAAGAGATACTAAACGAACGTAATTATCTTTTATATGTAGAATTACCAAATTTAATAAATAGAATTATGAAACTTGATTTCGCTAATCCATGCATTGATACAAAAGTGGCAGAACTTACAGCTAATGAAATAAAAAAAGTTTCTAATACTGAAGTGGATTCAGCATTAGAAACTATCAAAAATTCATACTTGATATAGCATTAGATATTACATTGATAGCAATTTGTTGAAGAGTTGAAATTGAAAATGAGCCTATGTTTTCAGCACAACGCTTTACTTTGTTCCAATTATTATTTTCACGAATATTTGCAATAAATTCGTGACCTGATGGTGTTAGATCGGTAATTAATATATCTTCGCCACCATCGTAATAGTGAACACCTCTTATTAAATTTGAAAGAGAACATTGTTCAATATGATAAATAATCTCATCATGGCTGTATGTATTTAATCGTGGAAATGAATGCTTATCTTTTCGATATTCTGTTGCATGGTTAAAAGTAGATGTTTCTTCAACTGTAAGAAGAATATCACGAATCAAATCAGGATTTAATTTCATTGTTATTTCACCTCACTTTCTATCGATATTTGCAAATCAATTATAGCACGAGGTGACAAATAAATAAATTTTTTAAAGGAGGTGAGAAAGATGGCTAGAAAAAAAACGCTAGCTGATATAAACATCGAGCGAGAAAAAGTATTACTTAAAGGGTATGCAAATCTTGCGGATATAAAGCGATTTGTCCCATGCAGTGACGCTCGTGCAAAGCAAATAAAAAACGAAGTAACGGAACGAGTTGAAGCTACTGGAAAACGCGTTTTTATGGGCATAAGAGCAAAATATTTACTGGAAATCATTGGCCTAACAGAGAAGCAGGTACATGATTATGCAGAGCTGGAAAGAAAAAAAGCCGCTGCGGCAACAGCGACTAAATAAAAGAAATCAAAATTATTATAAAGAAATTTAAGGAGAAAGTCAAAGTGGAAGAGGAAATTAAGAAATTAGTAAAGAAGTTATTTAATTCAGGCATGACGCTAGATCAAATTATAGAGGAAGTTTCAGCCATTGCTGAAACTGAAGATTTTAAAAGATTTAAAAATGAAGAATGTTAGGCGAAGAATTATAACAGTTATAACTGTTATTTACCTGCTGGCTGAACTGCTGGCAGGAGTAATAGAAAAAATCATTTAAAAAGAAGGGAGTAGTAGAAATGACAATTAAAATTAACAGTTTAGAATTAGAAAATGTAAAACGCATTAAAGCAATTAAAGTTGAACCAAATCAAAATGGTTTAACAGTTATTGGTGGAAGAAACAACCAGGGCAAGACATCTGTATTAGACAGTATTGCATGGGCACTTGGCGGTAATAAATTTAAACCCAGTAATGCAGTTAGAGAGGGATCTACAATTCCGCCTAATCTGTATATAACATTAAGTAATGGTCTTATAGTTGAACGTAAAGGGAAGAACAGCACATTAAAGATTACAGATCCAAATGGTAATAAAGCTGGCCAACAGCTGCTGGATGAATTTATCGAGGAATTAGCTTTAAACCTTCCTAAATTTATGGAAGCATCAAATAAAGAAAAAGCTAATATTCTTTTAAGAATCATAGGAGTCGGGGATCAGTTAGCTGCTTATGATCTGAAAGAAAAAGAATTGTATCAGGAAAGACTGACAATTGGAAGAATTGCTGATCAAAAGAAAAAGTATGCTGCGGAACAGACCGAATACGAAGGTGTTCCAGATACTTTGATTTCACCTCAGTCTTTGATCAACCAGCAGCAGGCTATTTTGGCCAAGAATGGTGAAAACCAAAGAAAAAGAGAAAGGGCAACACAATATGAATATCAGGTTACGACCTTATCACAGGAAGTTGCTGCGTTGAAAAAACAGCTTCAGGCAAAGGAACTGGAGTTGAACAAGGCAACATCAGATTTAACGACTGCTAAAACTGATGCGTTGGATCTTATTGATGAATCTACAGAAGAACTGGAAAAAAATCTTGCGGAAATTGAGGAGACTAACAGAAAAATTAGAGCGAATCTTGATAAGGCAAAAGCCGAAGATGATGCAAAGGAATATATTCAGCAGTATGACAGTCTTACTGTAAAAATTGACGATGTAAGAAAAGAAAGAATGGAACTGCTGAAGGGTGCAAATTTACCATTACCTGGATTATCTGTAGAAGATGGGGAATTAACATATAAAGGTAAAAAATGGGATAGTATGAGTGGCAGTGACCAGTTGAAAGTATCTACTGCAATTGTACGTAAATTAAATCCAAACTGTGGTTTTGTGCTTATTGACAAACTTGAACAGATGGATACTGATACAATGAATGACTTTGGCTTATGGCTTGAACAGGAGGGATTGCAGGCGATTGCTACAAGAGTATCTACTGGAGATGAGTGCAGCATTATTATCGAAGATGGTTATGTAAAAAATGATGTGCAGGATGAACCACAGCAGCCTAGGGTCACTCCGTTATGGAAAGCAGGTGAATTCTAATGGGTTTTGAAATAACAGGCGGTGTTATAAACGGTGCTAAAAAAGTAGTTTTCTATGGTCCTGAAGGAATAGGAAAATCTACTTTTGCTTCAAAATTTCCTAATCCTTTATTCATTGATACCGAAGGATCTACTAAAGAGCTTAATGTCAAAAGACTGCCTAAGCCAACATCATGGCAAATGCTGATGCAGGAAGTGCAGTGGATCATTCAGTCAGGACCATGTAAATCGTTAATAATTGATACTGCAGACTGGGCAGAACGGCTATGTATTGAAGTAGTATGTTCAAAACATGGTAAAAGCGGTATAGAGGAATTTGGTTATGGGAACGGTTATACATATGTTGCGGAAGAATGGGGGAGATTTTTAAATCTTCTTCAGGATGTAATCGATGTAGCTAATATCAATGTTGTATTAACTGCACATGCAGTTATTAGAAAATTTGAACAGCCTAATGAAATGGGAGCGTATGATCGTTATGAGCTGAAGCTTGGAAAGAAAACAACAGGACAGACTGCTCCGTTAACAAAAGAGTGGGCTGATATAGTTCTATTTGCAAATTATAAAACATTCAGCGTAGCAGCTGATAAGGAAGGTAAGAAGCATAAAGCTCAAGGCGGACAACGTGTTATGTATACAACACATCATCCATGTTGGGATGCAAAAAATAGATTTGGACTTCCTGAAGAAATGCCTTTAGATTATTCAGGAATTGCACATATCTTTGATGGGATAGTACAGGATAGTATACCTGTTCAATCGCAGTCTGTGGCTCAGCCACAAGTTGAATCAACCCAAAATATTAATCAAAAGATTGATCAGCTGGGAAGTGAACTGGAACCAATTATTAAAGAAACTGAGATAAAAGTTATACCGCAAGGCAACTCAAACATTCCAAAAGCGTTATTAGATTTAATGGAACAAAATCTTGTTACAGAAGATGAAATAAAAAAAGCAGTTGCATTAAAAGGCTACTATCCAGTAGAAACGTCTATTGAAAATTATGATATTAATTTTATTAATGGTGTTTTAGTTGGAGCGTGGCCACAGGTATTTAAAATTATAGAAGAACAAATAAGACCATTTTAGGAGGTAAAAAAGATGGATTACAATCAACAAGGATATGAATTAGGATGGGATGATGAAATTATAAAAGAAAATGATTTCATTATTCTTCAACCAGGAGATTATGAGTTTAGAGTAGAAGGCTTTGAACGTGGAAGATTTAAAGGCTCTGAAAAAATCCCGCCATGCAATCAGGCAAATCTAACAATTGTAATTGTTGATCCTGCAAGTGGAAGAGATGTAAAGATTCAACACAATCTGTTGCTTCATTCTAAACTGGAAACAATGCTTAGTGAATTTTTTAGAGGAATAGGACAGAAGAAAAAGGATGAACCGCTTAGAATGAACTGGCAGATGGTTCCAGGGGCAACAGGCAGATGCAAAATTGCTCCTGAGGAGTATAAAGGAAATATGTATAACAAAATCAAGAAATTCTATCCAAAAGACGAAGTACAGCAGACATTTACCCAAACTACACCTCAATATAATCCAGGACAGTTCTAATGCAGTTAAGACCATATCAGCAGGAGGCACATGATTCCATCTTTAAAGAATGGAACAAGGGGGTTCAAAGAACTCTCTTGGTTTTGCCTACTGGCTGTGGAAAAACTATTGTCTTTGCTGAAGTTGCAAAGGACTGTGTAAAGGACGGGGATAGAGTTCTTATAATGGCACATCGTGGAGAACTGCTTGAACAGGCATCAGATAAGATTGCCAAATCTACAGGTCTTAAATGTGCTGTTGAAAAAGCAAATGAAACGTGCATAGGGAGCTGGTTTAGAATTGTCGTTGGTTCGGTTCAAACGTTACAAAGACTAAAAAGGCTGGAACAGTTTCCTAGAAATTATTTTGACAAGATTATTATTGATGAAGCTCATCACTGTTTAAGTGACGGATATCAGAGAGTTTTGGAATATTTTAATACAGCTAATGTCTTAGGTGTAACTGCTACACCAGATCGTGGCGATATGAGAAATCTTGGCAGTTATTTTGAGAGTCTGGCATATCAGTATACATTGCCAAAAGCGATAAAAGAAGGATATCTAACACCTATAAAGGCGCTTACGTTACCGTTAAAGATGGATTTGTCCGGGGTCGGAGTTCAGGCTGGTGACTTCAAGGTAAGCGATATAGGTACTGCGCTGGATCCGTATCTGCATCAGATTGCTGAGGAAATGAAAAAATACTGCATGGATAGGAAAACTGTTGTTTTTCTGCCTCTTGTAAAGACTTCTCAAAAGTTTAGAGATATCCTCAATGAAAACGGTTTTAGGGCTGCAGAGGTAAACGGTGACAGTAAAGACCGTAGAGAGGTATTAAAAGATTTTGAAAATGACAGATACAACGTTTTATGTAATTCAATGTTATTAACTGAGGGGTGGGACTGCCCATCAGTCGACTGTATCATCGTTTTGCGACCAACGAAGGTACGAAGTCTGTATTCACAAATGGTCGGACGTGGGACTCGTTTACATGAAGGCAAGGACCACTTATTGTTACTTGATTTTCTATGGCACACTGAGCGTCATGAGTTGTGTCATCCAGCTAACTTGATCTGTGAAGATGAAGAGGTAGCTAAAACAATGACAAAAAATCTTGAAGATAAAGCGAATGCCTGTCTTCCTGAAGATGTATTAGAAGCTATTGATATTGAAGATGCTGAAGAGCAGGCTTCAAGTGATGTCGTTGCTCAGCGTGAAGAATCGTTAGCTAAACTATTGAGTGAAATGAAAAAACGTAAAAGAAAACTTGTAGATCCTTTACAATTCGAAATGAGCATAATGGATCAGGATCTATCGAGCTATAAACCATCATTTGGCTGGGAAATGGCACCAGCCAGCGATAAGCAGATAAAAGCTTTGGAAAAATTTGGTATTTTTCCTGATGAAATAGACAATGCTGGTAAGGCTAATCTTTTACTGGATAGATTAAATAAAAGAAAAGCTGAAGGATTAACTACACCTAAACAGATAAGATTTTTAGAAGGACGTGGTTTTCAGCATGTTGGTACATGGAGTTTTGATACAGCAAATAAATTAATAAATCGTATTGCAGCAAGTGGATGGAAGATACCAAAGGGAATTGATCCAAAAACTTATAAAGGAGAATAGCTATAATGGAATACACAACTGATCTGCTCAAGATACTTAATCATATAGATCCATCACATTTGAATTACCAGGAATGGTGTTGTGTAGGTATGGCATTGAAATATGAAGGTTATTCTCCATATGACTGGGATTCATGGAGCCAGAGAGATTCTAAACGCTATCACAAAAACGAGTGTTTAAAGAAATGGGATACTTTTACTGGCTCTGGGGTTACTGGAGGTACGATCGTTCAATATGCGAAAGATCAGGGGTGGACACCGCCGATAAAAGACGGTACAGGTCATGAACTTGACTGGGATGATGTAATTAATTCTAAAGATGAAATGGTAATAGTAGACAGGAACTGGCTTGAGGTCAAGGAGGTTCGGGAACCACGGAGCTGGGACCCATCAGCTGAACTTATTACCTATCTGGAAACATTATTCGACTCTACCGAGAACGTTGGTTATGTAACAAAGTCATGGGAAAAAGACGGAAAGTATTTGCCAACACAAGGATGTTGTGATCGTACAGCAGGAAAACTTATTCAGCAACTTACTAAATGCAATGGCGATGTAGGTGCTGTTTTAGGTGACTATAACCCTGAAGTGGGAGCATGGATACGTTTTAATCCATTAGACGGAAAAGGCGTAAAAAATGATAATGTGACTGATTTTAAGTATGCCTTAGTTGAATCTGATTCAATGAGTATAGCTGAGCAAAATGCAATGATCAGAGAGCTGGAACTACCAGTTGCATGTCTTGTTCACTCAGGCGGTAAAAGTCTTCATGCGATAGTTAGAGTTGATGCTTTTGATTATCGTGAATATAAGAAGCGTGTTGATTATTTATACAATATATGCAATAAAAACGCTTTAAAAATTGATACTCAAAACAGGAATCCATCAAGACTTTCAAGAATGCCTGGGGTAATAAGAAATGGCCATAAACAATTTTTAGTCGATACTAATATTGGAAAAGCCAACTGGGATGAATGGTTTGAATGGATAGAGGGAGTAAATGATGATCTTCCTGATCCAGAATCATTAAATGAATTTTGGGATAATATGCCAGCTCTTTCACCACCATTAATTGATGGTGTGTTAAGACAGGGACACAAGATGCTTATTGCTGGTCCATCCAAGGCTGGTAAGTCATTTGCGCTTATTGAATTATGTATTGCTATAGCAGAAGGAACAAAGTGGTTTAACTGGCAATGTGCTCAAGGGAAGATAATGTATGTTAATCTTGAGCTTGACAGGGCTTCATGTTTACACCGTTTTAAAGATGTTTACAATGCATTAAATATAAAGCCTAATAATCTCTCTAACATCGATATTTGGAATCTTAGGGGTAAATCTATTCCTATGGATAAACTTGCTCCTAAACTAATCAGAAGAGCGGCTAAAAAGGATTATATAGCTATTATCATAGATCCAATTTATAAAGTTATAACAGGTGATGAAAACAGTGCTGATCAAATGGCCAACTTCTGTAATCAGTTTGACAAGATATGTAATGAACTTGGAACAGCAGTTATTTATTGTCACCACCATTCAAAAGGGAGTCAAGGCAGTAAACGTTCCATGGATCGTGCCAGTGGTTCTGGAGTATTTGCTCGTGATCCAGATGCCTTGCTTGACCTTATAGAACTTGAACTTACAGAAGGTCATTATACACAGATGAGGAACAATGCGGCCTGCGAATGTTGTATAAATTATTTAAAAGCAAAAAGACCGGAATTAATAGATGAGTTATCTCAGGACGATATGCTTTCACAGAGTATAATGATTGATTTTTGTAAATCAAAACTTGGTCGTGTTTTTTATAAAGAGCTTGACGATTTAATTAATAATTCTAGAGATAAAGTAACTTCTATTACTGCATGGAGAATAGAAGGTACACTTAGAGAATTTTCTAAATTTAGTCCAGTTAATCTGTATTTTAAATATCCTATACATCAGGTTGATAATAGTGGTGTACTTCAAGATATAAATACAGATGATAAGCCTCAATGGCAGAAGGCCAAGGAAGCAAGAAAGAGTCCGCAGGATAAAAAAAAGGAAAGAATGAATGCGTTAGAAACAGCTTATGAGGCATTAAAAATAGAAGGTGAAGTAACAGTCAAAGCATTGGAAGAATACTTCACGTTAAGCAAAAATGCAGTTAAAAATCGTATCAAAGAACACCCTGATTTTGATATAAAAAATGGAATTATAATAAAAAAATAGGGTGTCAAAAAACAGAAAACTGACACTGACAGTATCAGTCAATTAACATGTTTTTTGACTGACTGATAGGTGTCAGTCAGGGTGTCAGTGAATATATTATTTTTAATAATATATTTAGTGACAGGTGACACCTTGTATCACTCGTGTATGTCATTGCGGGGTAAGTAGTCGTGCGTAAGTGTAGCACGACGACTCCTAACCCGCTAACAATGACGAGCAGGAAATTGACAGGAGGAAAAATAATGCCAAGAAGTATAAGTAAAAAATACCCAACAACTGAATTAGAATTTTTAAAAACAGCGAAAAAAATGCCACCACTTTATCATACGATGCCTGGTGAAGAATTCGATATAAATAAAAGTGAAGTGGTCCAATGGTTGATTCAGCAACCTGAAACTAAACAATTCATTTATGATCGCATAATGAATAGAAGCAAGACGTTAAAACCAATTGAATATGATCGTGACACTGGCAAGTGGCATGGTGTTGACTATGTAGAGTATGATGGAAATTTTAGCAATTGCAATGTATGTGATGATCATACTTGCGAAGAAGGGTATTGTTCATGGGATATGTAATAGAATTTTTTATGCCGATGATACCGCCTACTACCACAGCTCAGGAAAGAGATGTTACAGTTGTTAATGGGAAACCTGTATTTTTTGATCCACCTGATTTAGTTAAAGCTAAAAACAAACTAATGGCTGGCTTAATACCACATAGACCTGAAAAGCCTTTAGACGGTGCATTAAGACTGGTTGTAAAATGGTGTTTCCCACTAAGTGGGGAAAAACATCATGACGGTGAGTATAAATATACAAAACCTGATACTGACAATTTAAATAAAGCTTTAAAAGACATTATGGAGAAATTGGGGTTTTATGTAAATGATAGCAGAATAGCCAGCGAAACTATTGAAAAATTTTGGGCGAAGGTACCAGGTGTTTGGATACATTTAGAAAAAATTTAGGGAGTGATTAGTTATGGCAGCAATATGTAAATCATGTCGTAAAAATATAAATAATTTCTGCAAAGTAAGCGGTGAACCAATAAGCAGAACTCAAAGTAAATGCAGGAATTTTAAAATAAATTATCAACAAGAAAGCTTGTTTGAAGCAGTTGGAAATATGAATGATGCAAATAACCCAAGAAGATTTAAATAAATATGAAAAAGCCCAGAGCATTAAAACTTGTGTTTATAGGCAAGCCAATTGCCGACAGACTAAATACGGTTACTTTCGCTGGAAAGCTTCTGGGCTAAGTTTAGAAAAGTATCTGCATATTGCAGATAATGAAGATAGATATCTTGGAGGTAAACACGTTAAGAAAAGTTAAGATTTTTTACATAAAGGAGAGAAGCTATGGAAAAAAGAAAATGCTCGATGTGTGGGGAATCTAAATACATCGATAATTTTAGATTTATGAAATCAC
>JAETPY010000036.1 GCA_021770925.1 Erysipelotrichaceae bacterium
GTTTAGCTAATGCTATTCATATGTTAGGATTTGTCAAAGGTGATAAGACTGCATTGGAAGCATTGATTGAAGAAGCTGAAAAATATGCAGAAGAAAACTACACAACTGATTCATGGGCACAATTTAAAGAAGCATTAGATGCAGCCAAAGAAGTAGCAGCTGATGAAAATGCATTAGAAAAAGATGTTGAAGATGCATACAACAGCTTGAAAGATGCAATGTCAAACTTAGTATTAAGAGCTGATAAAACAAGATTAGAAGCATTATACGATATGGTAAATGGATTAGATAAGAATCTATATACAAAAGAAAGTGTAGCCGGATTAACTGATCCAATGGCAAATGCTGAAGCTGTATTAGCAAACGCAGATGCAACACAAGAAGAAGTAGACAGTGCATATGAAGCATTGATAAGAGCATACTTAGACTTAAGATTAATTCCAAATAAGGATCTATTACAAGAATTAATCAATAAAGCTCAAACATTAAATGCAGCTAATTATACAGCAAAATCATGGAATGTTATGGTTGAAGCATTAGAAGAAGCAAAAGCAGCATTAGGAAATGAAAATGCTGACGAAGCAACAATAAAAGCAGCAATCGAAGGATTACAAGCAGGTATGGATAACCTAGTAAGCCTTGTACCAGCACCTGCTGCACCAGTAAAATCTGGAGATACTGGAGCAAAAGGATCAATTAAAACTGGTGATACAACTAACATGATAGGTGCATTAGGATTATTAGCATCATTAAGTGTAATTGCATGTCTTAAGAAAAAGAAAGATAATTAATATTAAGTTATATATTTAAAACTACCAGGTTAAGGCTTGGTAGTTTTTTATTAAGTAAATGTATTTAGTTGTCGGATTATACTCAACAACCAAAAGATTATGTTTCTAAGTTTTTAATCTAGTATATGTTTTTATTTTAAAACAAGCTTGAGACTTTCTTTTTACGTAGACAATGGGAACTGCTTAATTTGTAATAATGATTATCAGGCTTATTAGAAAAATAATATATACAAAAAAGATATTTTATAATAAAATGCTAAATAATTAATTGAGCGATTTATAGGAATACATTTTTATAAAAAATCAAATAAATATTATGAATTTGTATTAATCAGTGTTAGAATTAGATATATTAGTTTTTTGATAATAATTTATTGATATATTTTTATTGTATAAAATATCAATGGTTTAGAAAGGATAAATTATGCTGCAGCAAGAAAGACATAATCAAATACTCGCTAGATTAAATTTGGAAGGGCAAGTAAGAGTTAAAGATTTAAGTAAGGATTTTGACGTAACAGAAGATTGTATTAGAAAAGATTTAACAATATTAGAAAAAGCAAATAAATTAAAGAGGATACATGGTGGTGCGACTCAGATACGTATGAACTTACATACAATTAATGTTAATGATCGTAGAAATATACGTGTAGAAGAAAAGAAGATCATTGCTCACAAGGCGGTTGATCTAATAAAACCTGGAACAATGGTTTTTTTAGGTATATCGACAGTAACTTTAGAAATTGCAAAATTGATATATCAAAGAAATTTGAATATTATAATTGTTACAAACATGATAGATATTATGAAAATATTTACACAAGATTGTACTACACAATTGATATTTGTCGGTGGAGAATTAAATAGGGCTAGAGATGGTTTTATTGGTTCAATCACGATTGATCAATTGAGAAAATATAAATTTGATTTATCGTTTTTAGGGGTTGTAGGGATAGATGTGTATAATGGAAAAATTACAACTTATGATGTAAATGATGGTTTAACTAAAAAAGAGGTTATTCAATCAAGTAAGAAATGTTATATGGCTGCTGAAACAGCTAAACTAGAATTAGATGGAAATTATGTGTTTGCTGATATTGGTGATTTTAATGGGTATATTTGTGAAAGTAGTCCAGGATTAGATATTGAAAATAAAATAAAAGAATGTGGATTAGAAATCATTTAAATATGATTTCTTTTTTTATTGAAAATTATTGTATTTTTATTATAAATTATTATTTATAACTTGAATTCTATAAATAATCATGTATAATAAAGCTATAACAAGAAAAAACAATAAAAATCAATAATGTTGGAGGCAATATGATGGATGATTTGATTCAAACAAAGAGAATAGATATCTTGAAAAATAAAATGCTAGATGCACCTCGATATGCGTCGATTGAACAAGCAAGAATTATTACACGAATTTATCAAGAAAACGAGGAATTATCAGTTTCTAAAAAAAGAGCAATGTCTTTAAAAGCCGCTTTAGAAGAATTAGAAATCGGCGTAGAAAAAGAAGAATTAGTTGTAGGAAATCGTACAAAAGGTGTTCGTTATGGTGTGATTTTTCCAGAAAGTGGATGTTCGTGGATCAATAAAGAATTTGAAACATTACCAACAAGACCTCAGGATAAATTTTTAGTTAGAAAAGAGGATATTAATGAATTTAGAGAAGAGATTTATCCGTATTGGAATGGTAAGTCTATGGAAGATGTAATAAAAAATAATTATGGCAAAGAAATCAATGCTATGGCTAAGGTTGTTAAGATTAACCAAAAGGATCATGCTCAAGGGCATATCTGTCCTGATTCTGCTTTATGGTTAAGATTAGGGCCAAGAGGACTGATGGAAAAAGCAAAAGCAAAATTAAAGATTTGTAATGAAGACCAAAGAGAGTTTTATGAATGTGTTATTCTTGTTTTAGAAGGTGCATGTAATTTTATGGTAAGATATCATGATCATATTATCAATATGTTAGATGATATAGAGGATGAGGATAAAGAGTCTTTAAAGAAGGTGGCTGATATTTGTTTAAACCTCTCAAAAAAAGCACCTGGTACCTTTCATGAAGCTGTTCAATCGTTATGGTTTTTATTTGTTATCTTGCATATGGAATCAAATGCTTCATCTTTCTCTCCTGGAAGAATGGATCAGTATTTATATCCATACTATCAAAAAGATATTGAGACAGGAATTATTTCTCAACAAGATGCTTTAGAAATTTTAGAATGTTTGTGGCTGAAATTTAATCAAATTGTTTATTTAAGGAATCAAAATAGTGCTAAATATTTTGCAGGATTTCCAATTGGATTTAATATTGCCATTGGAGGTGAAGATGAATTTGGGAATGATACTTATAATGAATTATCTTTACTTCTTTTAAAAGCTCAATATCATTTGGGATTACCACAACCTAATTTGTCAGTTAGATTAAATAAAAAATCCTCACATGAATTGATTCATGAAGCAATCAAAGTTGTTGCTAAAGGTAGTGGGATGCCACAATTTTTCAATGATGAAGCAATTATTAATACAATGATTGAAGATTTAGGAATTGAAGAAAAGGATGCCAGAGATTATGCAATTGTTGGCTGTGTTGAATTAACAACTCATGGAAACAATTTAGGGTGGTCTGATGCAGCAATGTTTAATTTAAATAAAGCGTTAGAATTAACTATAAATAATGGAAAATGTTTATTGACAAATGAACAAATTGGTTTAAATTTAGGAAACCTTGAAACTTATGAAACCTTTATAGATTTAGAAAATGCTTTTAAAAAACAAATAGATTATTTTATAGATGAGATGATGAAAGCAGAAATTATAGTTGAAAAAGCTCATCAGAACTGTTTGCCAACAGCCTTTCTATCAACAGTTATCGATGACTGTTTAGAAAAAGGATTGGATGTTACCAAAGGTGGAGCAAAATATAATTTATCAGGTATTCAAATGATTCAGGTAGCAAATCTCGCTGATTCACTTGCTGCTGTTAAGAAACTAGTTTATGATGAAAAGGAGATTTCAAAACATGAGTTATTAGAATCATTAAGAGCAGATTTTAAAGGACATGAAATTACTCAAACAATGTTATTAAATAAAGTTCCCAAATATGGTAATGATGTTAAATGGGTTGATGATTTAGGGGTAAAATGGGCTGGATATTTTAGAGAAAGAATGAAAGACTATACAAATTATCGTGGTGGGCCTTATCATACTGGAATGTATACTGTATCAGCTCATGTACCAATGGGTGAAAATGTGGGGGCATCACCAGATGGTAGAAATGCTTTAACGCCACTTGCAGATGGTGGAATGTCACCAGTATATGGTCGAGATATGGCAGGACCTACTGCAGTTTTAAAATCAGTATCACGAATGAAAGATTCCTATACAACAAATGGTGGTTTATTGAATATGAAATTCTTACCAGAATTCTTTAAAACGGAAACAGGTATGATGAAATTTGAAAATTTTTTAAGAGCATTTGTAGATTTAGAAATTCCTCATATTCAATTTAATGTTGTAAGACGTGAAGATTTATTAGATGCAAAAATTCATCCCGAAAATCATAAATCATTGACAATTCGTGTTGCAGGATATACTGCATATTTTGTGGAATTGGCTGGTAAATTGCAGGATGAAATTATCGAGAGAACAGCTTATGAAGATATCTAAAGCACTTGTATTTGATATTAAAAGATTTGCTGTTCATGATGGACAAGGGTTGAGAACAACAGTTTTTTTCAAAGGATGTCCCCTAAGATGTAAATGGTGTCAGAATCCAGAAGGATTATCATTAAAAAGAAGACCTGTTTATTTTGAAAACAGCTGCATTCATTGTCAAAGATGTATGCAATTTTCAAAAAAAGACCAAATGATGTATAAAAATAATCGTCCTTATTTTAATCTTAATTATACGGGTAATTTTGATAATTTAGTAAAAGCTTGTCCAGCTGCTGCTATTTGTTATGATAGTGAAGAATATGATATTGAAAGATTACTTGAAAAAATTAAAGAAGATCAAGTATTCTTTAGAAATGATGGTGGTGTAACTTTTTCAGGAGGAGAACCGCTTATGCAGGGACAATTTTTAGTTGACATATTAAAAAGATGTAAGGAAGAAGGTATTCATACAGCAATAGAGACAACTTTATATGCTTCGCTAGATTTAATAAAAAAAGTTTTACCATATTTAGATTTAATATATGTTGATTTAAAGGTCTTTGATGAAAATAAACACGAAGAATTAACAAATGTTTCATCTAAGATAATTAAAAAACATATACAATACGTATTAGAAAGTGAGCATAAAGACAAGGTTATAATCAGAACACCATTGATTCCTTCAATGACTGCGACTGATGACAATATAACAAATATTTCAAATTTTCTAGTTAATATTTATTCAAAAGTAAAATATGAGTTATTGAACTATAACCCATTAGCTTCATCAAAATATGAGCTTGTTGATTTGAAGTATGGAGTTGATAAACAATATAAAATGTTTAATAAAAAACAAATGCAGCATTTCTATAATATTGTTTATACAACTGGTTTAAAAAATTTAATTATAGAATAGAGGAGAAAGAAAAATGGAATTTATTATTGATACAGTAGATTTAGATGAAATCAAGGGTGCAGTAGAACATATGCCAATTGTAGGAGTAACAAGCAATCCTTCAATCGTTAAGGCAACGAGTCCAAAGAACTTCTTTGATCACATGAGGGAAGTTAGAAATATTATTGGTAAAGAAAGAAGCTTACATGTTCAGGTTATTTCTAAAGAATGTGATGAAATCGTTAAAGAAGGACAAAGAATCCTAAAAGAAATAGATGATCAGGTGTATATAAAGGTACCAGTATCATATGAAGGGATCAAAGCGATTAAAATTTTAAAAGCACAAGGGCATAATGTTACAGCAACTGCGGTGTATGATTTAATGCAGGGATATATGGCATTAGCAGCTAATGCAGACTATATAGCACCATATGTGAATCGGATAGGGAATTTAGGAAGTAATCCGTATGAATTGATTGAAGAATTAGCAGATAGAATAGAAAAGGATGGATATAATTGCAAGATATTGGCAGCAAGTTTTAAAGGGGTACAACAGGTACGTGATGCATTTAATTATGGGGCACAGGCAATAACAGCACCAGTAGCAGTATTAAAACAAATATTTGCAAATCCAAATATAGAAAAGGCAGTAAATGATTTTAATAGAGACTGGTATTCGATTTATGGAGAAGGTAAAGGTATTTGTGATTTATAAAATTAATAATATTTACAAAAATATTAAAATAGCAAGATCTAAGTAGGAACTTGCTATTTTTTGAGTATTAGTGATAAATATTTATGCTGTTATATAATACATTTACGTGGACATTTTTCTTTACAAATACCACAATTAGTGCATTTTGTATAATCAATTCGAGCTAATGAGTTTTCAATAATGATAGCATCATTAGGACAGTTTCTTGCACATAATCCACAGCCAATACAGCTTACACTACAGCTTTTTCGGGCTCGCAGGGCAGGCTCTTTAGAATTACATTTAACAACAGCAGATTTTTTTTGATAAGGAATCAAAGAAATAACATTATTAGGACAGACTTTGATACATTTACCACAAGCCTGGCATAAATCAGCATCAACAACAGCTACACCATCAACAATTGAAATTGCATCATATTCACATTCACGAACACAGCTGCCATAGCCCATACAGCCATGACTACATTGTTTATCACCACCACCGGGGACAATAGCTGCGTTATTACAATCTTTAACACCATGATATAAATATTGGATCGTAGCATTTTTACAAGTACCGCCACAGCGAACAAAAGCGCTCATACGTACTGTTGCTTCACTTTCAACCCCCATGATTTTTGCGATTGCATCAGCAACAGTTTTACCCCCAACAGGACATTGATTTACTTTAGCTTCACCAGTAACAATGGCTTTAGCTAATCCATCACATCCAGGATAGCCGCATCCGCCACAATTGTTACCTGGTAATTCTTCACGAATCTGAATTTCTTTTTCGTCAACAGAAACTGAAAATTTTTCACTAGCAATTGTAAGGAGAATACCAATCAATAAACCAATTGTACCAATAAGTATGGCTGCAATTATAACTTCATTCATTACACTATCTCCTTTCTATATTAATCCCGAAAATCCAATAAACGCAATAGCCATCAATCCTGCTGTAATAAGAACAATGGGAGATCCTTGAAATGATAATGGAATATCATTATCAGCAATCTTCTCTCTAATTCCTGCCATGATTACAATTGCAATCGTAAATCCTAAAGCTGTTGAAAAACTGCAAACTAAACTAGTTAAGACATCATAATTATTTTGAACATTAGTTAAGGCTACACCTAAAACAGCACAATTAGTAGTGATCAAAGGTAGATAAACTCCCAAAGAACTGTATAATCCTGAACTATATTTTTTCAAAAACATCTCAACTAGTTGAACAAGTGCTGCAATTACAAGGATAAAAGTGACAGTATTTAAATATTCAAGATGAAAAGCTACAAGAACTTTATAAAGTAAACTTGTTGCAATTGAAGCTATTGACATAACAAAGATAACAGCACCACCCATGCCTGCAGCAGTTTCAATTTTTTTAGAAACTCCTAAAAAAGGACATAATCCAAGAAACTGACTTAAAACAACATTGTTTACTAAAGCAACACTAATTAAAAGTAAAATCATTCCTTTCATCTATTTTTCCTCCCTTAAATCACATAAACTTTCTTCGTTGTGACTATGGCAATGAAGACAGTTATGATTACAATTATTATCTTTTAGATGATTAGTTGCACTAGGCAGTTTTAAACGGTTTTGAATGGCTGTTAATCCAGCTAGAACAAAGAAAGCTCCTGGTGCCATAACAAATATTGTTGCTGGTTCTAATTGAGCAAAGAAATTATAAATACTGGTACCGACTAAGCCTTTAAATAATGGTGCAAATTCAATTCCAAAAAAGGTTCCACTTCCTAAGATTTCTCGAATTAATCCAATGCATGTTAAAGCTAAGGTAAAACCTAGTCCCATACCAATTCCATCAAATAATGAAAGAATACAATTATTTTTAGATGCATATGCTTCTGCACGTCCTAAAATAATACAATTAACTACAATTAAAGGAATATAAATTCCTAAAGTATCATATAGAGATGGTAAATATGCCTGAAGTAATAATTGAACAATCGTTACCATTGAAGCAACAATAACAATATATGACGGAATTCGCATCCTTTCAGGAATGATCTTTCTTAATGACGAAATAATAAAATTAGAAGCCATAAGAACTACAGTTGTTGTTAATCCCATTCCCAATCCATTGATTGAAGAAGTTGTTACTGCTAAAGTAGGACACATGCCTAACATTAAAATCAAGGTAGGGTTTTCTTTAATAATTCCATTATAAAGACGTTCTACATATTTATTCATAAACAGCCTCCTTGATTTCTCGATTGATTGCTAAAGCACCATTTACTGCATTATTAAAAGCTGATGAGGTAATTGTTGCTCCACTGATAGCATCGATTTCTTGATCATTTTGTTTGCCTGTTTTAGTAATAATAAAATTTTTAATCGATTTATGATAATATTGATTTCTAAAATTTTCATTTTTAGCATTCATGCCTAAACCAACAGTTTCATCAATTGAAAGAATTTCAATACCAGTGATTTCATCATTATTATCAATTCCAATGACTAATGTAATATCGCCACCATAACCATCCTTAGTAGTAACTTTGATAATATGACCGATTAATTGATTGTTACTGTCTGTAGTTTTTAATACATCATCGATAACAATCCCATTATCGCCAAAATAATATTTATTGTCTTTTATGGTCTTTGGAAATTTTTTTATAATTTCATTAATTTGTTTGTCATTTTCAAATGTTTTTCCTTCTTTAAAAACACTACGATATGAATCCTGAATAACTTTTTCATTTTGAATAGCAATAGGTTCCTTAGTAAGAATATTAACAAAAGCAAGCGAAAGCCCAGCAGTTATGGTAATGATTAAAAAGATGATGATATCTTTAAAAAGATGTTTTTTCATTTTTGTTTACCTCCACTGCCTTTTATTTTGGGTACTGTAACTTTTTCAATTAATGGTACTAGCAAATTAGAAATAATAATTGCAAACGACATTCCTTCAGGTGTATTACCATAAAGCCTAAATACAGCAGCTAAAATTCCTACCAGCAAGCCATAGATTATTTTACCATTAGGTGTGATTGGGCTAGTTACATAATCAGTTGCCATAAAGAAAGTACCAATGATAAATCCACCACCACAAATTTGTTTTAATAAGTAATCAAAATTAAAATCCTTATTAATAAAAATAATTAAACCAAATGATACTAAAACTGCTAATGGAATTTTAGGACTAATAACTTTTTTATAAATTAAATAAACAGCACCAATCAATAAAGCTATTACTGATGTTTCTCCAATAGTCCCGCTAGTATTTCCGATAAATAGATTGAATAAATTTACATCCTGGCCATTTCTTAATAACGCTAAAGGCGTAGCACTGCTTACAGCATCGATACTAACAAAAGAATTCATTTTTCCAGCAAATGAGATTAATAGAAAACAGCGGGCTGCTAAAGCAGGATTCATAAAATTTTGACCTAATCCACCAAACAATTGTTTAACAACAATAATGGCAAAGATGCTGCCAAGGGCGACCATCCATAGTGGTAAAGAGCTTGATAAACACAATGCCAATAAAAGACCTGTAACAGCAGCAGACCCATCTTTGATAGTGATTGGCAATTTCATCTGTCGCTGATATAAATACTCACTTAATATTGCACTAATAATTGCAACAGTGATAACTAGAAAAGCATCAAAGCCAAATTGATAAATGCCAAAGATTGCAGCTGGCATTAAAGCAATTAGTACATCATACATAATATTTTTAGTAGTAATAGAACTGCGAATATGGGGAGCAGTAGATACATTAAACAAATTATCCATTATTTGGCTCCTTTCTTACGATCATCATTAATTAATTTTTTAATTTTCTTAAATGACTGTGTCATATTACGTTTGGCTGGGCACGTATATGTGCAGCAGCCACACTCCATGCAATCATTTCCGTGTACTTTTAAAAAGTTGTCTTTATCTCCGTTTTTAGCATAACGATACAGTAATTGAGGAATTAGACCGATTGGGCAAACATCAACACAGCGTCCACAATGAATACAGGCTGTTGGGGTATTTTTGGATACTTCATCTTCACTTAGACAAACAAGAGCTGATGAGGTTTTAGAAACAGGAATTTCTAGATTAAATAGTGCAGTTCCCATCATTGGTCCTCCAGAAACTATTTTTTGGGGATGAACCTTAAAGCCATCACAGGCATCGACAAGAACTTGATATTTAGTTCCTAAACGAACTTTAAAATTTTGAGGTTTGTTGATTGCATCACCAGTGACAGTAACTACTTTTTCAATTAAGGGAATATTTAAGGCTACTGCATTATATATAGCAATAACTGAAGCGACATTACTAACAATACAGCCCACATCAGCTGGCAGCATGCCACTTTTAATAGTCTGATTAGTCAACACTTTGATTAATACTCGTTCACTTCCTTGGGGATATTTTGTTTGTAACGCTGCTATTTCAATTTTTGGCTCATTTTTAATGGCATTTTTTATATGAGTTAAAGCATCAGGTTTATTATCCTCGATAGCAATAATTGCTTTAGCATTTTTGAACAGCTGTAATTGAATTTTAATACCAGCAATCAGCTTTTCAGTTTCCTCCAGCATTAAACGATAATCTGAAGTTAAATACGGTTCACATTCAGCTCCATTAATGATGACATATCTAATTGAATCATCGTTTTTAGGAGTATTTTTAACAGCACTAGGGAAACCAGCGCCACCTAGTCCAACGATTCCTGCATGGGCAATCAGTTCACGAATTTGAGTACTGTTATAATTCTGAAAGTCGTTGATAGTATTATATTCAGGAACTGTCTGATATTGATGATCATTGGTTATAACAATACAATCGGTATAAAAACCTGTTGCTACAAGACGGGAATCAACTGCTTTTACGGTTCCTGAAACAGAACTAGAAACATTAGCAGAAATCATGCCGCTGCCATTGGCAATAATTTGTCCTGCTAAAACATGATCACCTTTTTTTACGATTGCTTTAGCAGGAGCTCCAATATGTTGAGATAATGGAAAAATCAATTCATCTCCAGGTAGTAATGTCTTAATTGGACAATCAGCAGAAATGAATTTATTATCGTTAGGGTGGATACCGCCCTTGAAAGTAAATCTTTTCATTTTAATGACTCCTTTTTGAGGTTTATAAGTTAATTATAATATTTTTTTAATGGATATGGAATAAAAAAATTGTAGAAAAAAGCACAAAAAAAGCAATAGCTAAAACTATTGCTTAAAGATGAAATTGTGTCTCAGTTAAACGGAGACTATATCCCTGAGGATGTTTACATACAGGACAGACAGTAATTGCTTCATTACCTTCATAAATAAAACCACAGTTTAAACACATCCACTTAATGTTGCTGTCTTCTTTAAATAATTTACCACTAGTTAACAAATTATGATATCTTTTAAATCTTTCATGATGATAATTTTCAATTTCACTAATCATAAAAAAGGTTGTTGCTATTTCAATATAACCTTCTTCTTTAGCTTCTTCACCAAATTGTTTATAGATTGAAGTAGCTTCATCATATTCGTGTCTAGCCGCTGCATCAAGTAAAGAACCTAAATCTTCTTCTAAATCAACAGGATAATTGGCCATCATTGAAACATTTTCATCTTTAAAAACATCTTTTAAAAAATTATAGAATACGATTGCATGTTCTTTTTCTTGGTTTGCAGTAAAATAAAGCATGTCTTGAAGAACAGGTAAGCCGCTTTCTCCAGCTTTTTTTGCTGCCATTTCATAGCGCATTCGAGCCTGACATTCACCAGCGAAAGCCCGAAGTAAATTTGTTTTCGTTTTTGCATCCATATTAAGTTACCTCCAGCTTTATTTTTAACAAAATCAAGAAAGGTTAAACATGGATATTAATATTAAAGTAATGGTTTTAATAAAAAACAATATCTATATTGATTAGATATTGTTTTTTTACTTAATTGATCTTATCTTTATTCATTCCTGTTAATTCCATATATTCATTTTTAACATTTTGCAGTAACTGCATAAAAGTCCAATTTACATTTGTTTGAGTAACGATTGCCTTTAAAGGAATAAATGGAATATTAGCTTCTTTAAAGATCTGTAATAAAATATCAATTTGTTTATCTTCAAATCCTGCCATTACCATCATATCATCTGGAGGTATAGTAGTTAAAGCTTCAGTTCCTCTTTCAAATCCTTCACTGCCTAAAATATAACCGATAGGACTCATTAAATCACTTGTTTTTACGATAATCACTTTAACATTTAATTTTTCTAAAATTGCAATAATTGCTTTGCCTGCTTCACTTTTATCAATATTATATAATAATACCGTTTCTTGCATATATTTGCCTCACTTTCGCTTATTAGGTTATCATAATTATAGAAATCAATCAACTAACATGCATGCTGTTTATCATTTATTAAATAACAACACAAAACAAATATTAAAAAAATATTGACGTAATGGTAAAAAAAGTGTATATTTAATAGGCAACGAATGATAGCAGCACATAGAGTTTTGAAACGAGCGTTTATAACTGATGTTTGTAGAGTAGCTGGCTGCAAAGTGAAATACTTAATATAAACACAATTCAAATAATCTATGCAATGTTATTGTTTTATGCAAATAAAACAATAAATGGAGGAAAAACAAATGTCACGTTATACTGGACCACAATGGAAAATCTCTCGTCGTTTAGGGTTTTCTACTTTAGAAACTGGAAAAGAATTGAGCAGAAGAGCTTATGCTCCAGGGCAACACGGTCAAAAAAGAAAAAAACCAACAGAATATGGATTACAATTAGCAGAAAAACAAAAAGTAAGACATATGTATGGAGTTAATGAAAAACAATTCCATAACACATTTAAACAAGCTGGGAAAATGAGCGGTATTCATGGTTATAATTTCCTTTGCTTACTAGAACAAAGATTAGATAATGTTGTTTACAGATTGGGATTTGCGCCTACAAGAAGAGCTGCAAGACAATTAGTAAACCATGGTCATTTCTTAGTAAATGGAGTTAAAACTGATATCCCTTCTTATCGTGTTAAAGTTGGAGATGTTATTGAAGTTAAAGAAAAATCTAAAAATTTAGCTATTATTAAATCAGCTTTAGAAAACAGGGTACATACTCCTGCTTTTGTTGAAGTAGATGAAGCTAAATTGACTGGTAAATATTCTCGTTTACCTGAAAGATCTGAATTAAATCAAGAAATCAATGAATCATTAATCGTTGAATATTACAACCGTTTGGGTTAATTCTTGTAAAATTATGGTATATGTTATCTTTGCAGAGGGTAGCTATACCTTTTTTTATGGGATTTAATAAAAATATAATGTATTAGAGATAATTATTTGATATAATATAAAATAATATGGAGGTAATTATGACAGATAGTAGAATTTGTATTGCTTTAGATTTTCAAAATAAAGATGAAGTAAAAGGATTTTTAGAAAAATTTAATGATGAAAAATTATATGTAAAAGTAGGTATGGAACTATTTTATGGTGAAGGCATTGAAATGGTTAAGATGATCAAAGAAATGGGACATAATATTTTTTTAGATTTAAAGTTACATGATATCCCTAACACTGTAAAAAGTGCGATGAAACAGCTAGCTAAATTAGATGTTGATATGGTTAATGTTCATGCTTCAGGCAGCAAAGCAATGATGAAAGCAGCTCTTGAGGGATTAGAAGAAGGAAAAACTGGTGATAAAAGACCTGCATGTATTGCAGTTACATGTTTAACTTCATTAGATCAAGATGTATTAGATAACGAATTATTAATTCATGAGCCATTAGAAGAAGTAGTTTTAAAATGGGCTCAAAATGCTAAAGAGGCAGGATTAGACGGGGTTGTGTGTTCACCATTGGAATCTAAAATCATTCATGATAATCTAGGTGAAGATTTCTTAACTGTAACACCAGGAATTCGTTTGGCTGATGATAGTGTAAATGATCAAAAACGTGTTACAACTCCTGCTATGGCTCGTGAGCTTACTTCAAGTTATATTGTAGTAGGAAGAACAATTACAGGATCTAGTGATCCATATTCAACTTATAAAAAAGTATATCAAGATTTTCAAGGATAGAGGAGAAAAATGATGAAAGAATTAATTGCGAAAGATTTATTAGATATCAAAGCAGTATTTTTAAGACCAAATGAACCATTTACATGGGCGAGTGGGATAAAATCACCAATCTATTGTGATAATCGTTTAACATTATCATATCCAAAGGTTCGTAAAGATATTGAAACTGGTTTGGCTAAATTAATTAAAGAAAAATTTCCTGAAGTGGAATGTTTAATGGGAACAGCAACAGCTGGAATCGCTCATGCAGCATTGACAGCTGAAATATTAGAATTGCCAATGGGATATGTTCGTGGCGGGGCTAAAAGCCATGGACGTAATAATCGAATTGAAGGTAAGATAGAACCAGGTATGAAAGTCGTTGTTGTTGAAGATTTGATTTCAACAGGGGGAAGTTCTTTAGAATGTGTTGAAGCATTAAAAGAAGCTGGCTGTGAAGTTATTGGGTTAGTTGCTATTTTTACATATGGTTTACCTAAAGCAACTGTTAATTTTGAAGCTGCTAATTGTAAATTTGCTACTTTGACTGATTATGATACATTAATTGGGGTAGCAAAAGAAAATGATTATATTAAAGAAGCGGATATTGAAAAGTTAAAAGCATGGAAAAAAGATCCAAGTGATGAATCTTGGATGGTTAAATAAGAAGCTTGTTTGAAATGAACCCCGTTGTTTGGATATCCAAATAATGGAGGTTCATTTTTATTATGGCAAAGCTTACAAGAGAACAAAAAGTAGAAATATATGAGAAACGAAAAAAGGACAAACAATATCATCCTGGTTATATTCCTGGATGTGAACCTAGACATTCAGGACCTTGCAACGCTGGTTGGTGGGAAGTAATATTTGAAAAATCATAAAGATATGAAAAGGGTATGTTCAATAATATATATATAATTTTATGTGTATTTTGTTTAGCTGGGTGTAATGAAAATTATACATGTGATTCTTCAAAGGAAAAAATTGAAGAAATAACTTTTGAGACACTTGTTACTGAAGTTGAAAATGAAAAATTATATTTAGTACAAATATTGTTAGAAAATTGTGAATATTGTAAATATATAAAGGAAATTGAAAAAATTTACAGAATTTAAAGTAGCTCCAAGTTTATTTTGGATAGATAAAGAAAAAAATAAAAACTTATTAACTTTTGAAATTGATGAAGAGGAGAAACAGTTAGATAAATTGGTTAAAAAATTTGAAATTGATAAAAAATAAAATTTACATAATGTCTTTAGACATTAATATAAAGGGGTCTTTGTTATGAAGAAATAAAATCAGAATTAACATTTATTTTCATATTTTTGTGTGTTCCTATAGTTTTAGAACTAACAGGTCTCATTAAGTTTTATTTGTTATCTTTAAAAAGCTGGGCTGTATATGGAATTATAACTATTATAATTAGTGCATTTATTAAATTTATTAGAATGTTAAAACAACAGAAACAACAATAAATAAAACATGAGAAAATAGGTTGTAATGATAAGATTTTTTCTTATTTTATGGTAAATGTAAAAAAGAGATTTCTTATGCTGATGATAAAATATAGTAGTTTTTGAAATCTCTTATTTTTAATTATCTATTATTGAGTAAGAACCGTTTTATTAACTCCTTTTTTGTTTGAAAGAATAATGTTACAACAATTAATTTGGCTAAAAAAATAAAATATAAAAGCAGGGTGTATATAATAGACATATAAACTGTGAATAATAAATTTATCAAATACTCTGGTTTTAAAAATGATGTTCTGTTTAAATTATTGCTTAGAGATGATAAGAATCATAACAGCAGCTTTAATGTTGAGACTTTTATTGAAAATATCTTACATATTGAGCGTGATCGGATTATTATTCTCAATCAGTCTCAATCTCAATCCAATAAAAACTAGTTGTATAGTTCTATGATTATAATCTTTTATTTTAAATGTTAATAAAGTGAAAAGATTAGGTCAATAGTTTTAATGAATAGTTAAAGTGATTTACTAATTTGTTCAATATTTGGTAAAAAATATAGATATTTCAATTGCAATTTGGTTGTGCTATAATTATAATGCTATAGAAGTATATGAAAGTAATTCTGGAGGTGTACAATGCTAAAAAGTATTAGATATGTTCTAAAAGAAAATTTTACTAATTTATTTAGAATATATTCAATTGCAAAATATGAATTATTATCAGATATGCGTGATTCCAGGTTAGGGGTATTTTGGAATTTTGCTAATCCGGCTATTCAGATTATTACATATTATTTTGTTTTTGGAGTTGTTATGGAGCGTAATGCTGTAGACGGGATTCCTTTTATTCAATGGATGCTGGCTGGTATGGTTGTATGGTTTTTCATTAGTCCATGTATCACTCAAGGAGCTAATGCTATTTTTTCTAAAATAAATGTAATTACGAAAATGAAATTTCCAGTAAGTGTTCTGCCTGCTACAGTTATATTAAAAGAATTATTTAATCATGCCTGTATTATGCTGTTAATGATTATTTTCTTTATAATTCAGGGTATATATCCTTCAATCTATTGGTTAGGAATAATTTATTATTGTTTTGCTGCTTGTTGTTTTGGAATAAGTTTATCCATGATAACTTCGGTATTAAATATGATTGCTAGAGATACTCGTAAACTTATTTTAGCTTGTATGCGGCTTATTTTGTATTTAACACCTATTTTATGGCCGATAACACGATTTAATAAACCAGAATTATTAGATAGTCTAATTCGATTTGTTATGAAAGTAAATCCAATTTACTATATTGTTTGTGGTTATCGTGATTGTTTTTTATATCATTATGGATTTATGCATTATTGGAAACAAATGCTTGTTTTTTGGGGAGTAACAGGGATTTTATTTATTATAGGATGTTATATGATGTATAAGTTTAAGCATAAATTTATTGATATGATATAGGTGGTAATGATGGAAGATTATGCGATTAAATTTGAACATGTTTCAAAAATATATAAATTAAAAAAGAAAAATGATGGGAAAAATAAAAGTAATGAGACAAAACGTTTTTATGCATTAAAAGACATTAGTTTTAAAATTCCTAAAGGTGAAGTAGTAGGAATATTAGGGACTAATGGTTCTGGTAAATCGACTTTATCGCTCATTTTGGCAGGAATTAGTGAAATAGATGAAGGTATAATGCATATTAATGGTGAACAGTCATTAGTGGCTATTAATACTGGTTTGAATAAACAATTAACAGGATTAGAGAATATTAATGTTAAGGGAGCGTTATTGGGATTATCTAAAAAGCAGATTCAAAATATTATTGATGGAGTTATTGAATTTGCTGAATTAGGAGATTTTTTATATCAGCCGGTTAAAAAATATTCAAGCGGAATGAAATCACGATTAGGTTTTTCGATTTCAATCTATTTAAATCCAGATATTATAATTGTTGACGAGGCTTTATCAGTTGGTGATAAAGGTTTTGCTCAAAAATGTCTTAATAAAATGAATGAATTAAAGGATGAAGGAAAGACAATAATTTTCATCTCTCATTCCTTACCTCAGGTACGAAATTTTTGTCAAACGGCAATGTGGATCGAAGGGGGAATGCTGCAAGAGTATGGAGATGTTAATGAAGTCTGTGATCGTTATGGTGAATATGTCGATTACTATAATGGTCTTTCTGGTAAAGAAAAGGCTAAAATTAGAGAGCTTAAATTTGAAAAAAGGATAGTCCAAAATCCTCAAGTTGGTTTTTGGGAAAAAATTATTGATCATATAAAAGGATAGGAGAAATTATGAAGAAGGTTATTACATATGGAACATTTGATTTATTTCATGTTGGGCATTTAAATCTTATTAAAAGAGCTAAAGCGTTAGGTGATTATTTAATTGTTGCGGTAAGTTCTGATGCTTTTAATGCTCAAAAGGGGAAAAAGGCATATCATAGTGATCAGGATCGTAAAATGATTCTTGAAGCGATTAGATATGTTGATGAAGTTATTTTTGAAGAGTCATGGGATCAGAAAATCAAGGATGTAAAGGAACATGATGTTGATATTTTTGTTATGGGCGATGATTGGGAAGGTAAGTTTGATTTTTTAAAAGATTATTGTGAAGTAGTATACTTACCTCGTACAGAAGGTATTTCAACTACAAAGATTAAAGACGATCTACATAATTAAATGAAATTAAGTATTATAATCCCTTATGATCGCTACAAGAATTATTTACATGACTGTTTAGAAAGTATTAGTGAGCAGCAAATAACTGATTATGAAACTTTGCTGATTGTCAGTGATGAAAGTGAAATTGATGATGATTTAAAAAAATATGATATAAATATGAAAATAATTTTAGCTGAGGCTGATTCTAATGTTGCTAAAAAGAGAAACCTTGGAATTAAAAAAGCTACTGGTGAATATATTTATTTTATTGATTGTGATGATTATCTAATGCCTCATACATTATCGTTATTGATTAAAAAAGCTGATCAGGAAAATTTAGATCTAGTTACTGGTATTCGTAAATTTACCTGGTTTAAAAAGAAAGTTTTTGAAACGATGGGCGATGAAAAAAATGAGGAGTTAAATTTAAAAGATAAAGATCATGATCGTAATAATAAATTTATTAATAAGGTTTATGATGAGACTAATTTTGATGAATATAAGACAGATATTTTAATTAGAACCCGTCATGCTCTAAGAAATGTTTCAGTTTTAAATATTTTAATAAAAACAGAATTGATTAAAGAACATGATATTTTATTTAATGAAGAATTATTTTATTATACTGATGCTCCTTTTGTGGTGCAGTTATTGAATTATGCAAAAAGTTTTAACCGCGTAGATGAAGCGGTATTTGTTAAAAGAAAACATAATGATCCAATTAATGCTCCAGCATTGTCACAAATAAAAGATCCTGATAATAAATTTGATGAATTTATCAAAACTCATAATTATTGTTCAATGCTTGTGGCACCGGATAGTTATATTCGTTATTATCTTGATGCTAAGATGGTTTCTTATTATACAAAGTTTTTTGCTAAAAAAATTCGTCGTGGTAAGGATGACATTTGGCGTAATGAACGTTTTAAAACAATGTCAAGGGTGCTTAAAAATATTCGACCTGAATTGTTAAATAAAAGTTCTCGTTATCGTCGTAAATTGATCAAGGCAGCTATCAACGAAGATATTGAGCTGGCAAAAAGGACGGTTAATCGTCATTTAGCTAAATTGAAATTGAAAAAAATTCTTAAAAACAAAAATGAAATGAATAAATATTTATATCGTCATAAATATCTCAATGAGCCAATTGAAGAAAATACAATTATGTTTGAAACTTTTATGGGGAAAAGTTATGCCGACTCACCAAAATATATTTATGAATATTTAGCTAAAAATTATCCTGATAAATATAAATTTGTCTGGGTTTTAAATGATCCTAAGGAAAAACCTCCTTATGGAGCAGTTATCGTTAAAAGATTTACTCGTAAGTATGCTTATTATTTAGCTAAATCAAAATACTTTGTTTTTAATGTTCGTCAGCCTCTATGGTTTAGAAAGCGTGAAGAACAGGTTTTTTTAGAAACGTGGCACGGAACACCACTTAAACGTTTAGCATTTGATCAAGAGGAAGTCACAGCAGCATCACCAACATATAAAGCACAATTTTATCGTCAAAAACAAGAGTGGGATTATTTGATTGCACCAAATAAGTTTTCTAGTGATATTTTTAAAAGTTGTTTTATGTATGATGGTAATATGCTGGAAACTGGATATCCTAGAAATGATTTATTGTCATCACCTGATCGTGATGAAATTGCTTTAAAATTAAAGAAGAAATTAGGTATTCCGCTGGATAAAAAAACAATCTTATATGCACCGACCTGGCGAGATGATGAGTATTATGGCAATGGTAAGTATAAATTCAAATTAAAATTGGATCTTGATTTGCTGAAAAAAGAATTAGGAAATGAATATGTTGTTTTATTAAGGACACATCATTATATTGCAGATGTTTTAGATATTACTGGATTAGAAGATTTTGCTTTTAATTTAAGTAAATACGATGATATTACAGAAATATATTTAATTAGTGATATTTGTATTACTGATTATTCAAGTGTATTCTTTGATTTTGCTAATCTAAAAAGACCAATGTTATTTTATACTTATGACTTAGATAAATATCGAGATGTTTTAAGAGGTTTCTATATTGATATGGAGACTGAATTACCAGGACCTTTAGTTTATACAACAAGTGAAGTTGTTGATAAGATAAAAAATCTTGATAAATTAAACGATCAGTATCAAAAACGTTATGAACAATTTTATCAAAGATTCTGTTCTTGGGAAGATGGCAGAGCAGCGAAACGGGTTGTTGAAAAAGTTTTTAAATAAGGGGATCTGCCCCTTATTTTTATAAGGAGGCTATGATGAAATTAATAAAAAAGATTTTAGGAAAATTAATTAAATTTTTATATCGATTAGTTTATCGTTTTATTCCTTGTCAAAAAGACACAGTATTATTTATTTCTTTTCATGGACGAGGTTATTCTGATAATCCTATGGCATTACATCAATATATGACCAAACATCTAGAATATCAAAAATATCGCTGCATTTATGCGATTAAAAATCATAAACAAAAAAATTTAAAGATTGATAATGCTAAAATTATCGAATATTTTAGTATTCCTTATTTCTTTTATTTAGCGAGGTCTAAATATTGGATTTCAAATTGCAAACTGCCAAAATATGTATTAAAAAAGCCAACTCAGGTTTATTTACAAACATGGCATGGAACGCCACTTAAAAAATTAGCTCATGATATTGAAGTTCCTGAAGGGACAACTTTTTATCGTAGCCAGATGTCAATTGAAGAAATGCGTTCAACCTATGATAATGATGTGAGTAAATATAATTATATGATTTCACCGAGCAGTTTTACTACTGAAGTGTTTCAAAGTGCTTTTGCAATAGATAAAGAACGTTTGATTGAAACAGGTTATCCTCGAAATGATATTCTATCTAATTATAAAGATCTTGATTTAGATAGAATTAAGTCTAAATTGGATTTACCAAAAGATAAAAAAATTATTTTATATGCACCGACCTGGCGCGATAATTCGTTTAATTTAAAAGGGTATACTTTTAAATTAGAAGTAGATTTTAAAAAATGGCAAGAGAGTTTAGGTAATGAATATGTTGTGGTCTTTAAACCACATTATTTGATTATTAATGATTTTGACTTAGATGACCTTAAAGGTTTTGTATATTTTGTTGATCCTAAAGAAGATATTAGCAGTCTTTATTTGATTGCGGATATTTTAGTGACTGATTATTCTAGTGTTTTTTTTGATTATGCGATTTTGAGAAGACCAATTTATTTTTATATGTATGATTTGCAGAGTTATCGTGATGAATTAAGAGGTTTTTATCTAGATATATATCAGGATCTGCCTGGGGAAATCATTGAAAATGAAAATTTATTATTAGAAAAAATTAAACAAAATGATTATAACTATAACAAGTTAACGATTTTTAACCAGCGATTTAATAATCGTGAAGACGGTAATGCTAGTAAACGAGTATTGGAAATACTATTGAAGCAGGTGATATAATGGGATTAAAAAAAATAATTATTAACATAATCTTACAATTTGCTAATATATTCGTAAATTTATGTTCGATTAAAAATAATCAAATAGCTTTTGTTTCGTTAGAATCTAGTAAATTAGAAAGTGATTTGAAGTTGATTTATGATGAATTAAGTAAAGATAAAAATTATATTTTAAAAACAGTGTTAATTAATTATAATAAAAAAAGTCTACTTAATAATTTTTTATATATGCTTAATTGTATAAAACAAATATATGTTATTAATACTTCAAAGATAGTTTTGATTACAGATAATAATTATGTTATTAGTAATTTTAAGCGTGAGGGTGTTAAAGTGGTTCAGGTTTGGCATGCCGCTGGTGCAATTAAAAAGTTTGGTAATGCAATTAAACGTGAATATCCGATTAAAAATTATGATTATGTTATTGCTAATAGTGATTATTGGAAAAATCCTTATCAAGAAGCTTTTAATGTTTCAAAAGATAATATAATTGTAACTGGAATGCCGCGGGTCGATCATTTAGTTGATAATATTTATTTACAAAATACAAAAGTTAAATTACTTGAAAAATATCCAATTTTAAAGGATAAAAAGGTTATTTTATATGCTCCTACTTTTAGAGGAAATATTTATCAGGGGTTTAAAAGTGTACCGTTTGATGGTAAAAAGCTGCTAGATTTGTTAGGTGACGAATATGTTTTAATATATAAATTTCATCCTTTATTACTAAATGACGAAATTGTCAATGATCAAAGAATAATTAATTTAAATACTGAAGATACCCATGATCTATTTACTGTTAGCGATATATTGATTTCAGATTTTTCTTCAATTATTTTTGATTATGCGTTTTTGAATAAGCCAATGTATTTTTTTGTTCCTGATCTTGATGAATATTTAGAGAGTTTAGGATGTTTTGTAGATTATCGTGATATTATGCCTGGAGCAATATGTTTTGATGAAAAACAATTAGCTTTAGCTATAATAAAAGAAAAAAAATATGATTTGAAAAATTTTCTGCAAACATTTTTTAAGTATCAGGATGGTAATAATACCAAAAGAGTTGTTGAATTTATTAAAAATCTTAATTAACGTCAAGAGTTTTCTTGATGTTTTTTGCTATAGACTGGCTTTTTGCCTAGAAGAGAAAAAGATACTTGAATAGGTTAAAGTAGGAGGGATATACATGTACGAAGATTATATGGATAATTTATTTGATCGCCGCCCAATGCCAATAGTGGCACCAAAGGTTGGAGACATATTCTTATATACAGTAAATCGAGGTGATAATGTATATGCAATTGCAAGAAGATTTAATACTCGGGTAGACTATATTAAGAATATGAATGACTTGGATAATCGAATGACTATTTATCCAGGACAGCAACTTTTAATACCAGTGTTATTTGAAAAAATACCACCAGTAAAACCACAGCCGCATCCTCAGCCACAGCCACGCCAGTCATATGAACTATATTTTTAAAATAACTAGATTTTTTGAATAAAAGAGTTTATTATATTGTTAAATATGTACAAGGAGAAAAATATGAAATTACATGCAGGAAGTAAGCGTAATTTAACATTGGTAATGGACTTATATGAATTAACAATGTCATATAATTATTTTAAACAAGGTAATAAAGATCAATATGTTTATTTTGATATGTATTATCGCAAAAATCCTGATAATGGGGGATATTCCATCTTTGCAGGATTACAGCAGTTGATTGAATGTATTGATCATTTGCATTTTAGTGAGGGAGATATTGAATATCTCCGCTCACTAAATAAGTTTGATGAAGAATTTTTTGATTATTTAAGAGATTTCCATTTTACAGGTACAATTTATTCAGTAAGGGAAGGAACACCAGTATTTCCTAATGAACCATTGATTACGGTTCGAGCTAAATTTATCGAAGCTCAGTTAATTGAAACTTTATTATTAGTAACCATTAATCATCAATCATTGATTGCAACTAAAGCTAATCGAATCGTTAAAGAAGCAAAAGGGCGACCAGTCTTAGAATTTGGAGCAAGAAGAGCTCAGGGCTATGACAGCGCTACATATGGGGCTAGGGCTGCCTATATTGGTGGAGTTGACGGAACAGCAACAGTGTCAGCAGGATTAATGTTCAATATTCCTGTAGTAGGAACTATGGCACATTCATTTGTGCAGTCATTTGATAGTGAATATGATGCTTTTAAAGCTTATGCACTTACATATCCTGATGATTGTATATTATTGGTTGATACATATGACACTTTAAAAAGTGGGGTTCCTAATGCTATTAGAATTGCTACAGAGGTTTTAAAGCCATTAGGTAAAAAGTTAAAGGGGATTAGACTAGATAGCGGTGATATTGCTTATTTGTCTAAAAGAGCACGAATGATGTTAGATATTGCTGGGTTAGTTGACACTAGTATAACAGCTTCTAATTCATTGGATGAATACTTAATTCGCTCATTGTTAGATCAAGGAGCACAGCTTGACTCTTTTGGGGTTGGGGAGAATTTAATTGTTTCTAAAAATGCACCGGTTTTTGGTGGTGTCTATAAACTGGTTGCAATAGAAAAAAATAATGAGATTATTCCAAAAATCAAAATATCCGAGAATACTGAAAAAATTACTAATCCTGGTTATAAAAAAGTATATCGTTTATTTGAAAATGAAACTGGTAAGGCGATTGGTGATGTGATTGCTTTTTATGATGAAAAAATTAATAGTGATCATGATTTAACGATTTATCATCAATCTAATATTTGGAAATTTAAAACGTTAGATGCTAACAGTTATAGTATTGAAGAACTGCAGGTACCAATTTTTATTAATGGTAAGAAAGTGTATCCTGAATATACTGTTGATGAGATTCGAGAATATTCGAATCAACAAAAAAGTCGTATTTGGGATGAAGTATTTCGTTTAGAATATCCACATGATTATTATGTGGATTTAACGAAAACGTTATTAGATTATAAGATAAAAATGCTTGAGGAAAAAAGAAAATAGTTAGTTGGAGAAGTATAGATGGCAAGATTTGATCGTAAAGTTGAAAGACAGAAAAGTGAATTTAGGTTTTCTAAAAAAGTTGCTCTTAAAAAAACTAAATTGGATATATTTAGAGAAAACTTTAGTTTTAAATGGTTAAAAATAAATTTTAGAACAACAATTTATTTAATCATAGATTTTGTTTTTGTAAGTATTGTTTGTATTCCTTTTTTAATGCAGTTTTATAATTCTAAAATGGCATTTGTTTTAGGCCATGGTTTGTTGACAAGTCTTTTAGTAGTATTAACATTTTATTTTATCAGCAAAGAAAAATTTTCGATTTTTGAATTATTAGTTAGATATTGTTTCATGGCAATAGTTTTAATGATAACATCATTTGTTGCCGGCTTGTTAGTATAGGGGTTGTTATGATTGTTACAGTTGTTGGTCTTGGTGTTGTTGGGGGAAGCTTTGTTAAGGCTTTAAAAGGATTAGGACATCAAGTTTATGGAATCGATATTGATGAAAATACTTTACAAAAGGCAAAAGATGAAGGCTATATTATAGAAGGGTATCGAAATGGGGATAAAATTATTCCTAATTCAGATTTAACAATTATTTGTTTATATCCATCGCTAGTTTTAGATTTTATTAAAAGTAATAAATTTAAAAAAGGAAGTATTATAACTGATGCAGTAGGGATTAAATCGTATTTTCTTCAAAAGGCGATGAATATCATTGATCCTGAGGTTGAATTTGTAAGCGGGCATCCAATGGCCGGAAGAGAAAAAAGAGGCTTTGAATATGCTAGTAAAGAGGTATTTAAAAATGCTAATTATATTTTAATTGAACATCCAATTAATAAAAAAGAAAGTATTACTTTTATGGAAAAATTTGTGGGGACTTTAGGTTTTAAAAGTGTTAAAATCATGTCACCGCAGGCTCATGATGAAATTATCTCGTTTACTTCACAATTGCCTCATGCTATTGCTGTAGCTTTAATAAACAGTGATAATGAAAAATATGATACTGGTAAATATATTGGTGACTCTTATCGTGATTTAACGAGAATTGCAAATATTAATGAAGATTTATGGTCGGAATTATTTTTAAGAAATCATGATAATTTATTAAATTCTATCATAATTTTTGAGGCTCAGCTGGATTTAATTAAGCAGGCATTAGTTGAAAATGATGAACAGTTATTGAAAGAACTGTTTATAAAATCGTCTCAAAGAAGAGAAAGATTGGAGAAATAATGGGGTAAAACCCCAATGGTATTAAGTTAAGATAAAACGGAATATCACTGCATTAAGATAAGGTGGCTGTTAAAACGAAAATAGCCATCTTTTCTGTTATTTCTAAACTTAAATATAAAAAATATGAT
>JAETPY010000037.1 GCA_021770925.1 Erysipelotrichaceae bacterium
AACCTCCTTCATATAGCATGATAGAGGATAATTCTAACAAAGAGAATACTGGTGACATTTTCGCTGAATTTTGCGGTGACAAAATCGCTGAATCTTAACATAACTTTATATTTTATTGACATGAAGCGGATATGGTGATTATTATAAATATAATGGATTATATTTTTATTGATGTTATTTATATTTAGAAAATCAGACGGAGGAAAGTATGAAAGCAAGAATATTTAGTATATTGCAAAGAATAGGTCGCAGCTTTATGCTGCCGATTGCAGTATTGCCAATTGCTGGGTTGTTTTCAGGAATAGGTAGTTCATTAACTAATGAGACGACGATTTCCTCATTACACTTAGAGGGAATTTTAGGGAAAGGAACTTTTTTTAATGACTTTTTAATTATCCTGACTAAAGTTGGTAGTGGTATTTTTAATAATTTACCATTGATATTTGCTGCAGCAGTTGCCTTAGGAATGGCAAAAAAAGCAAAGGAAGTTGCTGTTCTTTCAGCAGTAATTGCTTTTTTTGTAATGCATACAACTATAAATGGAATGCTGACATCAAATGGAATGATACTTGAAAACCAGATTATTGATTCTACTGTATTAGATGGGACAATTACTTCTGTTTGTGGAATACTATCATTAGAAATGGGAGTTTTTGGGGGAATCATTGTTGGATTAGGTGTTAGCTTTTTACATAATAGATTTTATGAAATAGAGTTTCCTAGTGTCTTATCCTTTTTTGAGGGGGAACGTTTTATTCCAATTATTTCTACTATCACTTTTTTGTTTGTTGGTATATTAATGTTTTACATCTGGCCATTTATACAAAATTCTATATACACTTTAGGAAGACTTATTTCTACATCTGGATATTTTGGTACTTTTGTTTTCGGTGTCATTAAAAGACTTTTAGTTCCTTTTGGATTACATCATGTTTTTTATTTGCCATTCTGGCAAACAGCTATAGGAGGATCAATGGTAGTCAATGGGGTTTTAGTACATGGTGGACAAAATATTTTCTTTGCACAATTAGCAGATCCTAATATAGTACACTTTAGCAGTGAGGCAACTAAATATTTTACAGGAGAATTTATATTTATGATATTTGGGTTACCAGGTGCTGCCTTGGCGATGTACCATTCTGCTAGACCAGAGAATAAAAAAACAGTTGGAAGTTTATTATTATCGGCGTCTTTAACTAGTATTTTGACAGGAATTACTGAACCAATTGAGTTTTCATTTTTATTTGCAGCTCCTTTACTGTTTGGGGTTCAGGTGGTATTGGCCGGAAGTGCTTATATGATAGCACATATATTTAATATTGCCGTTGGATTAACTTTTTCAGGGGGGCTAATTGATTTTATTACTTTTGGCGTACTTCAAGGTAATAGTAAAACCAATTGGGTATTAATAATTCCGATTGGAATTATATATTTCTTTGCATATTATTTTATTTTTAAGTATTTTATTAAGAAATATGATTTGAAAACGCCAGGGCGGGATGATAATAATAAATTATCGATTTTTAAAAAATATAAAATTGGTATTAATAGCTCTATAAATGATATTAAAATAGATAAGCAGTCTCAGCTCATTGTTAGAGGCTTAGGAGGAAGAGATAATTTTAGTGACATAGATTGTTGTATTACAAGATTGAGGGCGACTATTATAGATAGTGAAAGATTGAATGAAGGTCTGTTGAAACAATCAGGAGCTGCAGCAATAGTAGTTCAAGGAAAAGGAATTCAAATAATATATGGCCCTAAAGCTTCGTCAATAAAGACTAAATTAGATGAATATTTATTAAATGTGCCAACTGAATTTGATGATTATCAACAGGAAATGGTGTATAATCAGTCATGTATAGAATTAGGTAATGTTGTTGATGGTGAAGTTTTACCAATAGAAGAATCTTGTGATCAAATGTTTTCACATAAACTGTTAGGTGATGGGATCATGATCAAACCTTATCATGGATTAATTGTATCTCCATGTGATGGGGTGGTAACAATGATTTATCCAACAAAGCATGCTATTGGATTAAAACTGGATAATGGATGTGAATTACTTTTGCATTTTGGAACTGATACAGTTAAATTAAATGGAGCTGGCTTTGAAGTTTTAGTCAAATTAAATCAGAGAATAAAAAAAGGTGATTTATTATGGAATGCAGATATAGAATACATAAGATCGAATTCAACTAGTGAAAATATTTTGTTAGTAATCACAAAAATAGAAGATAATTATAAAGTTGAAAAAAAATATGGAGAAATAAAAAGAGGGGTTACTGTTTTAAAGATAAGCTGTTAATAAGAGAGGGAAGAGGAACATGTATAAGGTCATAAAGGTATTGAATAATAATACTATTTTAGCTACTAATGGAATTGAAGAGGCTATTATTATGTATAAAGGAATTGGTTTTGCAAAAAAAGTAAATGATTGTTTTGAAATACCTAGAAATGCAAAGAAGTATCTTATGCAAAAAGGATATAATGCTAAGAAAAAGTCTAATGAGATAATAGATTATATTGATCCGATTTTTCTAGAAGTGGCCTCTGAAATAATAAGACTTGCGATCCAAAAATTTGAGAAAGTTGATAATGATATTTTATTGCCTTTAGCAGATCATATTTATTTTGCAATAAAACGAATGGACGAAAATATTATGCCGTCTAATCCGTTTATTAATGATATAAGGCTGTTATTTCCTGATGAATATGAGGTTGCTTTAAAAGGTAGGGAAGTTATTAAGAAATATACATCTAAAATAATTAATGATGATGAAGTAGGTTTTATAACACTTCATATTCATTCAGCTATTTCTTCTAATCAAGTGGCTGAGTCAATGGAAGCAACACGGGTTATTCATGAGGGAATTGTAAAATTACAGAAAGATTTAAACATCGTAATTGATGTTCAATCAATTTCATATGTTAGATTAATGAATCATATTAAATTTTTAATCTTAAGAGTAAATTCAAATGAAAAACTGCAAATGGATATAAGCGAGTTTACTAAAGATAAGTTTCCTTTTGCATATGAACAGGCATGTAATATGTGTGAGGCTTTATCTAAAGTTTTGAAAAAAGAACTGCCTGATACAGAGGTAGGCTATTTAGCGTTACATTTAGAAAGAATATTATCTAGTATTCAGTAAGTTTTTGATAAATAGATATTTATTTAAAATGATTATTTTTTAGGAAGATACTCAAATATCTTCCTTTTCTATTTTTTGATAGGGTATTTTTGTTAAAGAGATAAATCAATTCTTGACATCAAGTAATTATAAATGATATTATTAATACGTAAGTAGAATACTTTATAGTGTGTAACTGTTAGGCAGGCATTAACTATTTGTAGAAGAGATTTTTTGTATTTTTGTAAAAATATAAATCTCTTCAGGATAGTTGTGCCTGTTTTTTACATTACTAAAGTATTTAAAAGAAAGGGAGGAAAATATAATGGTAGGAATTATTCTTGCTAGTCATGGAGAATTCGCTAATGGTATCTTGCAATCTGGATCTATGATTTTCGGTGAACAAGCGAATGTTAAGGCAGTAACATTACAACCAAGCGAAGGACCTAATGACCTTAGAGCAAAAATGGAAGAAGCAATTGCCACTTTTGAAAATCAAGAAGAAGTACTATTCTTGGTTGACTTATGGGGTGGAACTCCATTTAATCAAGCTAATGGTTTGATTGATGGACATGAAGACAAATGGGCAATCGTAACAGGGTTGAACTTACCGATGTTGATTGAAACATATGCTTCACGCTTATCTATGGAAACTGCTCATGAAATTGCAACACACATTACAAGTGTTGCTAGAGAAGGGGTTAAAACTCGTCCAGAATCATTGGAACCTGAAAAACCAAAAGCAGCCCCAGCAGCAAAGGCACAGCCTCAAGGTGCGATTCCAGAAGGAACTGTAATAGGTGATGGAAAAATTAAATATGTTTTGGCACGTGTTGATACTCGTTTGTTACATGGACAAGTTGCAACAACTTGGACAAAAATGACACAGCCAAATCGTATTATTGTTGTGTCAGATTCTGTATCACGTGATGATTTGCGTAAGAAAATGATTGAACAGGCAGCTCCACCAGGAGTAAAGGCCCATGTTGTACCTATTGACAAAATGATCAAGGTTGCTAAAGATCCACGTTTTGGCAATACAAAAGCAATGTTATTATTTGAAACTCCACAAGATGCATTACGGGCAATTGAAGGAGGAGTAGATATTAAAGAATTGAATATTGGTTCAATGGCACATTCAATCGGAAAAGTTGTTGTTAACAAAGCGATTGCAATGGGTAAAGAAGATGTAAAAACTATTGAAAAGATCAAAGCAAAAGGTATCACTTTTAACGTACGTAAAGTACCAACTGATTCAAATGAAGATATTAATGCACTTCTAAAAAAAGCAAAAGCTGAATTAGCAAATACTTAAAAATTGAACAACAGGAGGGTTTGTAATGAATATTATTACAATAATTTTAATTATTATAGTTGCCCTATTGGCTGGTATGGAAGGGGTAGTAGATGAGTTCCAATTCCATCAACCAATAGTTGCATGTACTTTAATTGGGTTAGTAAGTGGGCATTTAACTGAGGGAGTTATGTTAGGTGGTTCACTTCAAATGATAGCTCTAGGATGGGCTAACGTTGGTGCAGCTGTTGCACCAGATGCTGCATTAGCTTCTGTAGCATCAGCTATTATCATGGTATTAGGATTACAAGGTGGAGATACTAATGTACAAACAGCTATTTCTACTGCAATTGCAGTTGCAATCCCTTTATCAGTTGCAGGGTTATTCTTAACAATGATCTGTCGTACTATTGCAATTCCAATGGTGCATTTCATGGATGCTGCTGCTGAAAAAGGAAATATGCGTGCAATTGATATGTGGCAAATCTTAGCAATCTTATTACAAGGGATTCGTATTGCTATTCCTGCTGCATTATTGTGTGTTGTTCCAGCTGAAACTGTAACTAATGCTTTAAATCAAATGCCAGCATGGTTGTCAGGTGGTATGACTGTTGGTGGGGGAATGGTTGCCGCAGTAGGTTATGCAATGGTAATCAATATGATGTCTACTAAAGAAACTTGGCCATTCTTTGCTTTAGGGTTTGTTTTAGCAGCAATCGGTGAATTAACATTAATTGCTTTAGGGGTAATCGGTGTTGCTTTAGCACTTATTTATTTAGGATTGAAAGAAAACGGTGGGTCTAATGGAGGCGGAGCTGGTTCTGGTGATCCATTAGGCGATATTTTAAATGATTATTAAGATCTTGGAGGAGGAAAAGAAAATGGCAGAAAAAATTAAATTATCAAAAAAAGATCGTATGTCAGTTGCTTGGCGTCATCAGTTCCTTCAAGGTTCTTGGAACTATGAACGTATGCAAAACGGTGGTTGGTGTTTTTCAATTATTCCAGCTATCAAAAAATTATATCCGAATAAGGATGATCGTATTGCAGCTTTAAAAAGACATATGGAATTCTACAATACACATCCTTATGTATCTGCTCCAGTTATGGGGGTTACATTAGCGCTGGAAGAAGAACGTGCTAATGGTATTGATATTAATGACCAGGCTATTCAAGGGGTTAAAGTTGGTATGATGGGACCTCTAGCCGGGGTTGGAGATCCAGTATTCTGGTTCACTTTAAGACCAATTTTAGGAGCTTTAGGTGCTTCTTTAGCATTAAGTGGAAATATTGTTGGACCTTTATTATTCTTCTTTGCATGGAATATCATTCGTGTTGCTTTCTTATGGTATACACAAGAATTTGGATACAAAGTTGGTACTTCAATTGCTCAGGACTTATCAGGCGGTTTACTTGGAAAAATTACTCAAGGGGCATCTATTCTTGGGATGTTCATCATCGGTGCGTTAGTACAACGTTGGGTAAGTATTTCGTTTACACCAATTGTTTCTACTGTAACTCAATCTGAAGGTGCATATATTGATTGGAGTAAAATTGAAGCTGGAGCTAATGGTATTAAGTCAGCATTAGAACAATATAGTTCTTTAGGAGCTAGTGGATTAAATGTTGAAAAAGTTACTACGCTACAACAAAACTTAGATCAACTTATTCCTGGATTAGCAGCTTTATTATTAACTTTATTATGCTGCTGGTTATTAAAGAAAAAAGTATCACCAATCGTAATTATCGTTGCATTATTTATCATAGGTATTCTTGCACGTCTTGGCGGAATAATGTAATATATAAGATATAAAAACACTTAGTTTAACATTAGACTGTAAAGGAGGAAGTAAATGGTACAATCTTTAAATACAAAGGTAGATTTTACAATTAATGCGACTTCATATCTAGGACTTGCCAATTATGGTAAAATCATGATAGGAGATAAAGCGTTTGAATTTTATAATGATAAAAATGTTAAAGATTATATCCAGATTCCATGGGGAGAGGTTAATTATGTAATGGCTTCGGTCATGTTTAAAGGAAAATGGATTCCTCGATTTGCAGTCGTTACAAAGAATAATGGCAATTTCATATTTTCATCTCGTAATAATAAAGCTTTATTACGGGCAGTTAATAAGTATATTGCTTCAGAAAATTTAGTTCGTTCATTAAGCTTTTTTCAAGTAATCAGACGGGGAATAAAATCGTTATTTACTAGAAAAAAATAAAGACTCTGCTTACAGAGTCTTTTGTCGCTCATAATAAAGCATAATTGTTATATTCATTAATAAACTATGCTATACTATGATGAGTAAAGAATTTTATAATATTGTAAATTTAGATGATACAGGTGTATCTAATTTATTATAGTGATAATGAAAGAGATAAATGGAATAATAATATATAGGATAAAAGGGTATCATAAATTTGAAAAGCTAAATTTAAAAAAATGATAAATTATCTTATTGATAGAAGGAGCGTGTTAATATGAACGACTTAATTATTATTGGAGCAGGACCAGCAGGATTGAGCGCTTGCTTATATGCTTCTAGGGCAGGTTTAGAGGTATTGATTTTAGATTCCGGAGCGCCAGGTGGAAAATTGAATGTTAGTGCTGAAATTGAAAATTGGCCAGGTCAAAAAAAGAAAACCGGACCTGAATTAGCTTATGAAATGTATGAGCATGCTTTATCATTTGGGGGTAAACAAGAATATGGTGAGGTAGTCAAAGTAATTGATCATCATGATTATAAAGAGGTTATTACAAATGATAAAGTATATAAGAGTAAAGCTGTTTTGATTGCCACAGGGACAAAAGAGAGAAAAATGTTAATTCCGTTAGAGGAAGAACTTACAGGACATGGAGTATCTTATTGTGCGGTTTGTGATGGTCCCTTTTTTAAAGGGGATGATGTAGCTGTTATTGGTGGAGGAAATTCTGCTTTAGAAGAAGCAGTTTATTTAACTAAGTTTGCAAATCGTGTTCATTTGATTGTTCGTCGTGATGTTTTTCGTGCAGATAAAATTATCCAAAACCATGTTTTAAGTAATGAAAAAATAGAAATTCATTTTTTAAAAAAACCTCATCATTTAATTGCGAAAGACAATAAAGTTGATAGACTGGCATTAGAGGATAGTGAAACTGGAGAAATTACTGAGTTAGCAGTTAAAGCGGTTTTTCCATTTATAGGACTAGATCCAATTACTGAATTTGTAAAAGATTTAGGTATAACAGATGATCAAGGGTATATTATTACTGACGAAACAATGCAAACTAAAATAACAGGTCTTTATGCAGCTGGTGATGTTAGACAAAAGATATTGCGACAAGTTGTTACAGCAACCAATGATGGAGCTGTTGCTGGTCAACAAATTGCTCATTATATTGAATCTATAGATTAAATATCCAAATCATTGGATATTTTTTATTATGTTAGATGGTTTACTCTAGAAAGATAATACTGATAATTCTTGCTAAAAATGTTATGTTTAAATAAATTGAATTTTAGGGTAAACTGTTTTAACATGTTAAATATTGGAAAATATTCTTACAAAATTTCTATCTACAAATTAAATGTCTCTCTAGTTATGATAATATTTGAGGGAGGCGGTATAGGGAGGAATAAAAATGATAAATGGTAGAATGCTGAGAATTATACATTATCTTTATAATAAAAAAGATACAACTTTTAAAGATATTTCTAAGGATTTAGATATCAAAGAAAGATTAATTCGTTATGATATTGAGAAAATTAATGATTTTTTAGAAATTCAAAAATCACCTATAATTCAAAAATTACCCAAAGGTCGTTTGTTGTTTCCTGAAGTATTGACATTAAAAGATTTCGAACAGGAACATGAATTTATTTATACACAAGATAATCGAATATCTTTAATTTTGTTATTGCTGCTTCTGGATCCAAAGCAGGTTAAGTTAAATAAGCTTTCAACTGTGCTTCAGGTTTCTAGATCAACATTAAAAAATGATTTGGATTTATTAGAATCCCAATTAGAAAAAGAACATATCAATGTTCAATATAATCAAACATTTAAATTAATTGGAAAAGAAATGGATGTTATTAATTTAATGACTGAGGAATTTGGAAAATATGTAGATTTAATTGCAGGAAATAAAGTACTAATTAATACATTTGAAGAAAAGGTTTTGGAGATTATTAATAAATCATTTAATTTTATTAGCTTAAGTGATGTTGTAGTTTGGATAGATGAATTATTAGATAGTATGCAGTATTTATTAACTGATCAATTATATAAATGGTATGTTGCAAATGTTTTAACTTTGCTGTACTACATTATTAATGATAAAAAATATCCTCTAGAAAAGACTAATATAAATCCTGTTGAATTAACAATTTTTGATGCAACAATAAACGAATTAGAAAACATTATTCAAAAAAAGATATCACTAAAGGAACAAAAAATTTTAGTGAGATTATTAAATTATACTAATAAATATGGTAAATATGAGCAGTCTATGGATATTAGTCAGGTAGAAACAATTACTAAGCAGTTCATTTTATTAATGGCAGAAAAAATTGATTTACCATTTGAAAAAGATCAAATACTTTTTGAGGGTTTAATGAACCATATGTCTGCTTTAATTACTAGAATAAAAAATGGAATAAAATTAAATGATAATATTACATCTATTTTATCAAATAGTGATATCAAAGTATTTGAAATAGTTTTATCAGTAACTAAAGAAATAAAACTGCTTGATCAAATCAATAATGATACAGAAATTACTTATCTAGCAATTCATTTTATCGCTAGTATGAAAAGAATAAAAGATAATGAATATAAACATATTCTATTAGTATGTGGTTTTGGTTATGGAACATCAACAATGTTAAAAGAAACATTGCTAAATGAATTCCAAGTATCAATAGTTGATATTATACCTACATATAGAATTAACAGTTATCAAAAATGGGATAATGTTGATTATGTTGTTTCAACATCACCAGTTAAACTCCCGATTAATATTGAAGCAATTTGTGTACATCCAATATTAACCCAGCAAGACTTCACAAATATGAGAAACATGGGAATACCAAGAAAAACAACTTTAGCTCATTATTATTCAATTAACCAGCATCTAGATTTTTTAACTGATGATCAACGCTTAAGAGTTTTAGAAGTTATTCAAAAGGAATTAGGTAATCAGTTAGAAAAGAAAACAATAAAAAAAATAAATAAATTAACTGATTTGCTGGAATATGAAAATATACAGATGGTAGATCAAAAAATGAGTTGGCAAGAATCAGTTCTTGCTAGTGCAGATATTTTACTAAAAAAGAACCTTATTAACAAAAAGTATATCGAAGAAATATTTAAGGGAATTGAAAATTTTGGTTTCTATTCTGTAACAGATGAAAGCTTCGCCCTGCTTCATGGTGAAAGTAGTGAAATAAGCAGTATGAGTTTGTTAATAAATAAGCAACCAATAAACTTTAAAGATAAAACGATTAAATTAGTATTTGTTCTAGCGAGTAAAGATAAAAAAGAACATATTCCAGCAGTAATAACATGGGTTAGAATGATTACAAATACAGATGTTATTGCCCGGTTAACTAATTGTAATGATTTGCCAGAAGCATATCAAATCTTACTAGATTGTGAAAGGAAGGTGATATAAAGGTGAGTTCGATCATTCAAAAAGAATGTATTGTTTTTGATATTGATACATGTGATAAAAATGAAGCAATTTTAACATTAGTAAAAAGATTAAAGGGGCAGGAAAAAATTACAGGCGTGAATGATTTTTATCAAGATATATTGAATCGAGAAAAAATTGCTCCAACAGCTATTGGACATAAAATTGGATTACCACATGGTAGAACAAATAATGTACTTGAACCAGCAGTATGTTTTGGAAGATTAAATAATGAGGTTGTTTGGGACGAAAAAACTAGGGAGGTAGCAAATATTATTATATTGATTGCGGTTCCTAAAAAAAATGCTGAGAATTTACATATGCAGATATTATCAAAATTAGCACGTAAATTGATGCATGATGACTTCAGAAATCAATTGATTAGCAGCAATAAAGATGAAGTCTATAAATTATTATGTGAAGGGTTGGAGGTATAATAATGGACGTTAAAGAAAAGGTTTCAACAATCAAAAAACATTTATTAACAGGTACATCACATATGATTCCATTTATTGTTGCTGGAGGAGTTCTATTTTCTTTGGCGGTTATGTTAAATCCTGAGGGTGCAGCAACCCCCAAGACAGGATGGTTAGGAGATCTGGCTACTATTGGAAATGCAGGATTAGAGCTGTTTGTATCGGTATTAGGGGGATATATTGCATATTCCATTGCAGATCGACCTGGATTAGCACCAGGAATGATCGGCGCTTATCTTGCAAATAAAATTGGAGCTGGTTTTTTAGGTGGAATAGCTGCGGGTTTTATTGCAGGATATGTGGTTAAGATGCTAAAGAAAATAAAATTACCAATTTCTTTAAAGTCATTAGGATCAATTTTTTTGTATCCGTTATTTGGGACCTTAATTACTGGAGGAATTATTGTTTGGGTAATTGGAACACCTATATCTTTGATTATGGATGGATTAACTAGCTGGTTGAATTCATTAAATGGAGCAGATAAAATACCTTTAGCGACAATTTTAGGGGCGATGACAGCATTTGATATGGGAGGGCCTATTAATAAAGTTGCAACTTTATTTGCTCAAACTCAAGTAGATACATTACCATATTTAATGGGAGGGGTTGGGGTAGCTATTTGTACACCACCAATTGGAATGGGATTGGCAACATTATTAGCACCCAAAAAATATAATACTGAAGAAAGAGAAGCAGGTAAAGCAGCTGTTCTTATGGGAGTTGTAGGGATTACTGAAGGAGCAATTCCCTTTGCAGCAAATGATCCATTACGTGTGATTCCATCAATCATGGTTGGAGCAGTGGCAGGTAATATAATTCCTTTTTTAATGGGAGTGCTGAATCATGCTCCATGGGGAGGCTTGATTGTATTACCGGTGGTTGAAGGACGGCTAGGCTATATTTTAGGGATAATAACTGGTTCTTTAGTAACAGCGCTAATGGTGAATTTTTTAAAGAAGGATAATAAAGATATAACAGAATATGATAAAGAAATTCAATTTGAAGATGATCTAGATATTGAATTTACTGAATTATAAAAATTGGAGGTATAAAATGAAAGTTGTAGGAGTAACTGCATGTCCATCTGGTGTAGCCCATACTTATATGGCAGCAGAAATGTTAGTTATGGCAGGAAAGAATTTAGGAATTGAGGTGAAAATTGAGACTCAAGGAGGAGCTGGAGTAGAAAATGAATTGTCTGCTAAAGATATCCAGGAGGCTGCTTGTGTAGTATTGGTTAATGACGTGGCGATTAAAGGAATGGAACGATTTAAAGGTAAAAAAGTTGTTCAAATGGGGGTTTCTGATATTATCAAAAAAGCCGAGCCGCTGATGGTTAAAATAAAAAAAACTTTTAGTTAGTAGGGGGATGATCTCCCTATTATTTCTTTAATATGAGGGACAGATTTTGTAAAAAAAGGTTACAAATATTGCAACTTTTATCTATATAGCTATTGTGTTAAAGTTAATGCGTAAAGAGTTATAAGAGAAGGAGGACAATATGAAAGGGAAAAATAAGCAAATTTTTTCGTGTCTTGCTAGTGGATTGATTACTGTTTCGACTGTTATCAGTGCATGTCCTATTAATGTATTGGCAGTAGAAAAAAGAAACCAATTAACACAAGATGAAATTCTTTGGCACACTTCATTTAATGATGAACCAGGATTTTTAGAAAGTACGGTTGATCAAACAAAAGGCAGTGAAAATATTAAAGGATTTGTGCCAGCAGAAAAAATTAAAGGAGATATCACAAAATCAGTTTTACTTAGCAGTGTCACTGGAAGTAATGATTTTAATGATGCTGAAAGAAAAATAAAACTGTTTGACAGTGATAGTGGAACAAAGTTTTTAACAAATGATAATGTTCCAAGTGAACAAAATCCAGTACATGTAGAATTTGCCTTTGATGAGGCAAAAACATTAGATCGTTATGCTTTAGTTTCAGCTAACGATTCTCCAGATCGTGATCCAAAAAACTGGACTTTCTTTGGTTCAAATGATGGAGAAACCTGGGTAGTAATCGATCAACAAAGTGATCAAATGTTTAGTAAACGTTATGAAACAAAAGAAATGATGATTGCTAACCCAGCAGCATATCAATATTATAAAATTGAGGTAACAGCTAACAAAGGCAATGGACAAATGACACAATTTGCTGATTTGTTATTAGGAACTGGAGAAGAGAAAGAGGAAGTTCAGGAACCTACGATGGTTACTAAAATTTCAACCGGTCCAACAGAAGCATGGAATCAAAAAGCAAATGCTGGATGGGATGATGAATATGCTCTTGAAATTACAGGTACTCATTTAGGAACAGAAGCAGCACATTCATGGAATGTTCTATACAAGGATTTAAATATTACAATTGATGAAAATACTGCATTAAGTTATTTGATTTTTCCTGGTCTAGTTGATAGTGAATATGATTATAACTGGACTCAAATGAATATGGCAGTAGATCTTAAATTTGCTGATGGAACATATTTAAGTGATGCTGGTATTGATGATACTAATGGAAATTTATTAACACCACAAGGGCAAGGTGATTCTCGTACATTAGTAACTAATCAATGGAATAAAATTACTGCCCGTTTAGGACAATATCCAAGCTTGAGAGGTAAAGTAATTACTGAAGTTTTAGTTGCTTATGATAACAAAGACAATAAGGCTGATGAAGATGTAGATTTTAAAAATTATCTAGATGATATTAAAATCTTTGAAGAGGCATTGGAAGATTATGATGATAACAATTTAGCAGAGTATGTAAATATTTTACGAGGAACTAATGATTCACCTAATTTCTCTCGTGGATTAACGGCTCCACTTGTAACAATGCCTCATGGCTTTAACTTCTGGGCACCAGTAACAAACAGTGGTGATAATAAGTTATATACATATCAGCATAATGGAACAACTGGAACATTAAAACATATTACAGTAAGCCATGAACCAAGTTATTGGGTTGGAGATCGTGGAAACTGGGAGTATATGGTTAATACTAGTATTGATCCTAACGGAACAGGATCAATTGGAGCTAGTGAAAGAGCTGCTAATTTCTCACATGAAAATGAAATTGCAAAAGCTCATTATTATGCAGTAGAGTTTAGTGAAGGAAATGCTCAAGGATCTAAATTAGAATTATCACCTACAGTACATGGATCAGCTACTAAATTTACATTTACTGAAGATGCAGCATATCATAATGTAATTTTAGATACAGTTCGTGGAAATAATAAAAAACTTACTTTAAATGAGGATAAAAAATCATTTACTGCTCAATCAAATCCAAATAGTAATGGTATGAAAACTATGTATGTTTATGGTGAGTTTGATACTGAGTGGACAAGTCAACGTTATGGAAATAGTAATCAAAATTCAGCTATTTTAAACTTTGGAGATGCAGCTGCAGTTGAAATGAAAGTAGCAACATCTTTCATCAGTTATGAACAGGCTAAGAAGAACTTAGAGCTGGAATTAGATGGAAAAGACTATGATGATGTTTATAATGAAGCACGTGAAGGATGGAATGATAAGTTAGATGTAATAACTGTCAAAGGTGCTACTCATGAACAAAAAGTAACTCTTTATTCAAATTTATATCGTATGTTTGCTTATCCAAACTTATTATCTGAAAATACTGGAACAAATGAAGATCCAGTATGGCAGTATAAGAGTACAGTAAGTAACGATGTTAAAGATGGTGAATTATATTATAATAATGGTTTCTGGGATACATATCATACTACATGGGCTGGATATCAATTATTAACACCATCAAAATATGAAGAAATGTTAAATGGATTAGTTGAACATTATAATGATGGTGGCTGGGTTCCTAGATGGGTTGCACCTGGTGGTACGAATTCAATGGTAGGTACTAGCTCAGACGTAATTTTTGGAGATGCAGCTGCTAAAGGTGCAAACTTTGAATTAGAAGATGCTTATAAATCTTCGTTAAAGAATGCTTCTGTTGCAAATGTAGAAAATCTTACTTTAGGTGGTAGAGCAGAATTAACAACTTCTATTTTTAGAGGTTATACAACTAATTCAACTGGAGAAGGGTTCTCATGGTCAATGGAAGGATATATCAATGATTATGGTATTTCTCAAATGGCACAAAGACTTGCTGATGAAGCTTTAGAAGCTGGCGATAATGAAGCAGCTCAAACATACCAGGATGAAGCAGATTATTATCGTAATAGAGCATTAAACTATGTAAAACTATTTGATGGTTCATCAGATGACCCTACTGAAAAATGGTTTAAGGGTAAAAATGCTAGCGGTGAATGGACTAGTGGAGATAGTTTTGATCCAATTTTCTGGGGTGGAGATTATACTGAAACAGATGCCTATAACATGACTGTTACAGTACCACAAGATGGAAATGGTCTTGCTAACTTATATGGTGGTCCTGAAGCTTTAGGTGAAAGAATGGATACGATCTTTACGACAAAAGGAACATACAATGGTTATAATGCTGTTGATGGAGTTGGCGGTATTCATGAACAAAGAGAAGCACGTGATGTTAAATTAGGGCAATATGGTCATAGTAACCAGCCATCACATGGAATTATTTATATGTATAATTACGCTAAACAACCATGGAAAACACAAGCATTAGTACGTGATGTATTACATAGATGTTATGTTGGTGCAGACTTTGGACAAGGTTATTTGGGTGATGAAGATAATGGCGAAATGAGCGGATGGCAGGTTTTATCATCATTAGGTTTCTTCCCAGTAAATATGGGTAGTGGTGAATTTGCAATTGGTTCTCCATTATATGAAGAAGCAACTATTCATTTAGAAAATGGTAAAACAATGACAATTAAAGCTAACAATAACAGTGATGATAATGTTTATATTCAATCAATGACTGTTAATGGTGAAGCTTATAACTCAAGCTTTATTTCTTCAAAAACATTAACTGATGGTGGAGAAATCGTATTTAATATGGGATCTACACCTAATAAAGACTGGGGAATTGAAGGAGAAGGTACTTCACTTACTAGTGGAACAGATCTACCTAATCCACAAGAAGATTTAACAGTTTCAAATTTAAATGTTAAAGAAGAATTTAGCACAGATGTAAATAAAGATACAGTTGCTGGAAAAGGTATTACTAATATCACTAATTTATTTGATAATAATTCAAATAACGCAGCAACATTTAATGAAGATACAGATTTATACTATAGCTTTATTAGACCAGTTAAAGTTAACATGTTAACTTTAACATCTACAAGAAACCAGCAAACTGAGGCTCCTGATTCATTTGTATTATATGGATCAAATGATGGAGAAACCTGGTTAGAACTTTCAAGTAGAGAAAATATAGAATTTGAATGGGGTAGATATACTCGTCCATTTAGCAGTGATGGTACAAATGGATATCAATATTACAAACTATCACTAAAAGGTGGAACGACATTATCAGAAGTTGAATTAATTGGTTATACTAATGATTATTCATCTATTGATAAAGAATTATTAAGTAAAGTAATTGAGGCAGCTAAAGCCGTTGATCAATCACAAATGGGTGAAGGTGTTAAACAATTATTAAATGATGGTATTGCTGCAGCTCAAGCAGTAGTTGATAATGTTGATGCGACTCAAGATGAGATTGTTGCTCAATATAGTGCATTACAAAATATTTTAAATCGTATCAGTAATATTAGAGATGGTTTAACAAAAATAGAAGCAGAAACTTTTGATACAAGCCATAGCAGTATTGTAAACGATGGAGCTAACATTGGCGGTGTTAAAAAGAATACATGGGTTGGATATAAAGATGTAGACTTTATGGTTGCACCAAACCAGTTAGAAGTTAGATATTCTGTTCAAAATAGTGATGGATGTTCAAAAGGTGAAATTGAAGTCCGTTTAGATTCTCGTGATAGTGAACCATTATTCACAGTAGGAACAACTCATACTGGTGGCTGGGGTAATTATGTAACAACTACAGTAGATATCCCAGAAGATGTACAAGAACAGTTTATGGGATTGCATGCTGTATACTTTACATTTGTTGGAAATGATTCTGCTGATGCCAATAAAGCATATGTAGCTAATGTTGATTACTTTGATTTTGCTAAAATATTGACACAAAATGTTATAGTTGAAGGAAATGGAACAGTAGTAACTACAGATCTTAATGCTAAATATGGTGAAGATTTCGCATTGGAAGTTGCACCAGATAAAGGTTATAAGACAGTTGCTGTAACTATAGATGGTGAAGCGATTGCAGACTTTGTTCCAGGTACTAATACAATTGTATTAGAAAATGTTAATAAATTACACGATATCGTAGTTGTATTTGCTGAAGATGTTGATTATGGTATTAATGTAGATAGTAGCTTAAAAAATAATGCAAAAGTTGAATTTGTTGATAAAGATGGAAATTCAATTGATTCAGCAAAAGCAGGAGATATCGTTACAATCAATGTAACTGATATCAATAGTAAAAAAGAGTTTAGTGATGTTAAAATCAATGGAACTTCAATTACAATGACCGTTACAGATAATGGATATACTGGTACATTTGTAATGCCAGCTGGTGAAATTGATGTAGAAGTTGTTTTAACAAATGCTGTTAATAAAGCAGCTTTACAAATTGCTATTGAAATGGCTGAAAATGCTGATTTAGAAAATGTCGTACCAGCCGTAGTTAAAGAATTCAATGAAGCATTAACAAACGCAAAAGATGTATATGGTAATACTAAGGCAACTCAAGATGAAGTAGATAGTGCATTTAACCGTTTGGCTAATGTAATGCATATGCTGGAATTCTTCAAAGGGGATAAAACAGCGTTACAAAAACAAGTAGACCTAATCAATGATTTAGAAGCAGATAAATATATCGAATCATCGTGGAATGCAATGTTACCAGTACTAGACAAAGCAAATGATGTACTAGGTAACGAGAATGCAATGCAGGACGAAGTAGATGAAGTATATACAGAATTAGTAAAAGCGTTCTTGAACTTAAGATTAAAACCAAATAAAGACTTATTAAATGACCTAATTAATAAAGCCCAGGGATTAAACGCAGCTAGTTATACATTAGAATCATGGAACGCATTACAAAATACTTTAAATAATGCTAAGGCAGTGTTAACTAATGAAGAAGCAACAGAAGCTGAAATTAGTAACGCTAAATCAGCAATGGAAGCAGCTATAGCTGGATTAGAAATAAAATCTGCTTTACCTGCTGAAGTAATTAAACCAAACGTTGTAACAAATAGTAACACAGGAAAAGAAAGTGCAATAAAAACTGGAGATACAGTAAGTCTTGGATATTCAATTGCAGGATTAGCTCTAGCCTCAACTGTATTACTTGTAAACAAAAAAAGAAAAAAGACTAATTAATAACAAATATTTAATAAATTTTCTCTCACTATAAATTAAAGAGCTATCTTTCAATTATAAGTATTTATAATTGGGGTAGCTTTTCTAATAAAAAAAGTAAAAATAAAGCACACAAATATTGACAGAAAGCGCTTTCTGATGTAAATTAATACTGTAAATAGTGTGTAACTGGTAAAGCAGGCATTAGCTATACTAAGATTTATAAAAAGTTTTGGCTTTTTATATTGGTTCTAGTATCGCTAATGCTTTTTTTAATGAAAAAGCGCGCATTCATTATGACATGTAACATTATTTTATGATTTGTTAAAGAAGAGGAGAGAGAAAATATATGAAAAAGACTTGCAAACGTGTATTAGCCACTTCAATGTCTATGGCTCTTGCAGTAACTAGCGTTATACCAGCATCTGCAAAAACCATTGATAACAGTATTTCTTCGAGAGAAGAAAGAAATGCTGAGCTTTCTATGAACCTGGCTACACAAGGTATGGTTTTATTAGAAAATGAAAACAATGTACTTCCAATGGCAAAAAGTGGAAATATTGCTTTATTTGGTAAAGGAGCTGTTGCTACTGTTAAAGGTGGAACTGGTTCTGGAGATGTTAATCAGCGTTCTGTAGTAACAGTATGGGATGGATTTAAAAATGCTGGATATAATGTTACTTCTGAAAGCTGGTTAAGTGAATACGAAACATATTTTGATGAAAACGGTGGAAATGGTGGCGGAATGTGGGGAGCTCCATTTGTAGATGAGACAGAAATTACAGATGCCCAAATTGAAGAAGCTAAAGTCAATGGAACAGATACCGTAGTTTATGTAATTGCACGTAATTCTGGTGAAGGTAGAGATAGAACAAATACAACTGGTGATTATCAATTATCAGATATTGAAAGAGCTAACTTAGAAAAAGTAGCAGCTAACTTTGAAAATGCTATTGTGGTATTGAATGTAGGTGGAGTTATTGATACAAAATTCTTTAATGAAATCGAAGGATTAGATTCATTATTCTTAATGTCACAAGCAGGAATGCGCGGTGGAGATGCTGTTGTTAAAGTACTTAACGGTGAAGTTTCTCCATCTGGAAAATTAACTGATACATGGGCAGTAAACTATGAAGATTATCCATCATCTGAAACATTCAGCAGTAATGATGGTAATATAACACAAGAAGATTACACAGATGATATCTATGTAGGATATCGCTATTTCGATACATTTAATGTAACACCAGCATATGAATTTGGATATGGTTTATCATATACAGACTTCAATTTAGATGTGACAGATGTTACAGTTGATGCTGAAAATGTTACAGTTGATGTAAGGGTAACAAATGTTGGAACTGAATATTCTGGAAAAGAAGTAGTTGAAGTATATTTCTCTGCTCCTGATGGTGAATTAGAAAAACCATACCAAGAATTAGCAGCATATGAAAAAACAGATGAATTAAAACCTGGAGAATCACAAACATTAACAGTATCATATAAAACAACAGAAATGTCTTCATATTCACAAGATAGAGCCGCTTATATTATGGAAGCTGGAGATTATGTTGTGCGTGTAGGAAACAGCTCAAGAAACACAAGTGTTGCTGGAGTGATTACATTAGATACTACAGCTACAACAGAACAATTGAGTAATCAAATGGTGCAGGATGAAGAAATTGATATTTTATCAAACAGTGATGCAGCACCATATACATATGATGGAGAGGCAGAAGAAATTGCCGCTGCAGAAAGATTTACATTAAATGCAGCTGCTATTAAGACAGAAAACAATGCTTCTGAATACGATGATGAAAGCGTAACAACATATGTATATCCAGATAGTGATTATGAAGCAGTAGATCAAGAAGCAAATCCTCGTTATACAAGAAATCCAAGTGGAAATAATACTACACCAAGTCAATTGATTGAACCTTATGAAGAAAATATCGTTGTAGTAGAAAAAACATTGGATAATCCAACATTACTTGATGTATATCAAGGAAAAGTAAGTATGGAAGAATTCTTAGCAAGTTTAAGTATTGAAGAAATGTCTTACATTGTTGAAGGTATTGGTTGGGGAGGAAGCAGTACTCCAATCATTGGAGCTCAAAGTAACTCAGTGCGTGGAGCAGCTGGAGAAACAACAGGTAGATATTATGAAACAAGAACAATTCCAAACATCGTATTAGCAGATGGACCAGCAGGAATTCGTATTACTCAAAGCTATGAAGATAATGGAACAACATATTATCAATATTGTACAGCATTTCCAATTGGAACATTGATTGCTCAAAGCTGGGATAAAAATGTAGCAGAGCAGTTTGGATATGCAATTGGAGAAGAAATGGTAGAAATGGGAGTCACAATGTGGTTAGCTCCAGGAATGAATATTCATAGAAATCCATTATGTGGACGTAACTTTGAATATTATTCAGAAGATCCATTAGTATCAGGAGTAACAGGAGCTTCAACAACTATAGGGGTACAAAGTCACAAGGGTATTGGTGTAACAATTAAACACTATGCAGGAAATAACCAGGAAAACAATCGTAACGCAGTAAATAATACAATTACTGAAAGAGCAATGAGAGAAATTTATTTAAAAGGATTTGAAATTTCAGTAAAAGCATCTAATCCATTAGGAATTATGACATCATATAACTTAAATAATAAAATGCCAGCAGCAGATGATTATGATTTATGTACAGATATAGCAAGAGGAGAATGGGGATTCAATGGATTAATCATGACAGACTGGGGTGGAGGACAATCAACACCAGTAAACTCAATGCATGCAGGAAATGATTTGATTATGCCAGGTGGATCATCAGCATCAATCGCTAATGCAACGGGAGTAACATTACCATTAGGAGATTTACAAAAGGCAACAAGAAATGTATTAAATGTAATCATGGATTCTACACAATTCGAGAAAATTGGAGCAGAGAATGGAGTAGAAGTAGAAATCGGAGCATTCACACAGCATGCAGGATTAGGATTATTCTTAGGATCAGAAAAATCTACTATATCAACTGTTAATAAAGTAGCACTTTCAATAGCAGTAGAAGTAGCAAATAATGTAAGTGAAGAAGAATTAGATAAAGTAGTACCAGCAGTAGTAAATGAATTCAAGGCAGCATTGCAGGAAGCACAAACATTATTAGCAGATGCCGCAGCTACACAAGAAGCAGTAGACACATCATTTAATCGTTTAGCAGCAGCAATTCAAATGTTAGACTTTATTAAAGGAGATAAAGCAGCATTACGTTCATTTGTAAATAATGTAGAAGATACAAAAGCAGAGTTATATACAAGTGCAACATGGAGTGTATTTGCAGCAGCATTAGAAAATGGGCAGGCAGTACTAGCAGATGAAAACGCATTCCAGGATGAAGTTGACAGAGCATATGATGGATTAGTAAGAGCATATTTAGGATTAAGATTAGTACCAAATAAGGATTTATTAAATGAATTAATCAATAAAGCAAACAGCTTAAATGCAGCAAACTACACAGCTGAAACATGGGCAGTAATGGCAAATGCATTAGAAGAAGCAAATGCAACATTAGCAAATGAAAATGCAACAGCAAAAGAAGTAGAAGCAGCCAAGGCAGCATTAAGCAGTGCAATTGATGGATTAGTAACTGACACACCAGTAAATCCAAGTACGCCAGACAATACTGTAAGCCCTAATGAATCAGTAAGTTCAAGTGTATCAAATGGTGTAGTAAAAACAGGAGATACTACAGCAAGTATAAAAACAGGAGATACTACTAATCTAGTATATTCAGTAGCAGGATTAGCAGTTGCTTCAGCATTATTAGCAGCAAATAAAAAAAGAAGAGCACATAAATAAAATATTTGGTAAAAATCTATAGTTTAAGAAAAAAGCATGAAAATGAGTTCATGCTTTTCTTTTTGAGAATTAATATAGTAGAATATAGAGTATCAGGTAATAATTATATGGCAATATTAAAAATTTAAAAATCGTTAAAAAGGATAGTGGCTGAAATGGAAAAATTTGTTAAATTAAAAGATGAAATATTAAAATGTCGTTTGTGTAATGAAAAATTTGGGCATGATCCTCATCCCGTATTTTGGGGAAATAAAAATTCTAAAATAATGCAAATAAGTCAGGCACCTTCATTAAATGTACATAATACTTTAAAACCTTTTAATGATTTGAGTGGAAAAAAATTGAGACAATGGTATGGCATAAATGATAATGTGTTTTATGATCCAAAAAATTTTTATATTACATCATTAGCTCATTGTTATCCAGGAAAATCAAAAAGTGGAGGTGATCGTTTGCCGCCTAAGTGCTGCAGTGATAAATGGTTAAAGCAGGAAATATCATTAGTTGAAAATGAAATATATATAATTATAGGAAGTTATGCTGCAAAGAAAATGTTTCCTAATCAAAATTTTAATGATTTGATATTTAATGATCAGATATTATATGGAAAGCCAGCATATATATTACCACACCCATCTCCTTTAAATATGCGATGGTTAAAAAACAATCCTGAATTTGAACTTAAAAGAATTAAGGAAATAAGAAAAGTTATTTACAAAACCTTAAATATATAAATTATTTTTGTGATATCAATTTTACAAATAAAGAATGAATTTTTAAATATATTGTATATAAAAAACGTACAAAGATTATTGTACGTTTTGTCTTTATCACTTTTGTTAGAAATGATACGAATGACACCGCTTAAACCATCACAAGTTAAATCTTTTGAGACCTCAAAATCGCTAGCAGCAATATCACTTATGATTTTACTTACTGTGGTCTCAAAAATTCTTTTAGCAGATAATTAAAAAACAATTAGTATGAGAATAAATAATGTAATTCATTTTTATTAGATTATTATGGTAGTAAGGTAATTGTTTTGAATACTTTCTGCTGCTATTTCAATATCATCAATACTATAACAAACAGCTAGTTGGTTAGAATAATCTAATAACCTAAAGTATCCTGTATCTGTTTCGTTATTTTTAATTATCATAATTTAATTTTCGTATTCAATTAAGCATAATAGATATGACAATCTATGAAGAAATCATAAAAATATTTAGCTTTAGATATTTATATCGATATTAAAAAGCGATAAAATATTTTAACTATAATGATTATAATTTTAAAGTCAATAATAGTTAAAATATTTATCAAAGAGCTTGAGAAAAAACAAAAAATAAAGTACACTTATCGTTGTAAATTTGATAGAATATGTATAGAAAGAGAAGTGAAGATAATGGATCAAGTAGAGGTTATAATTGTAACAGGAATGTCTGGAGCAGGAAAAACTAGAGCAATGGCATGTTTTGAAAATCTAGCATTTCGTTGTATTGATAATTATCCGGTTGCTTTATTAACCGAATTTGCAGAATTGGTACAAGATGATTCTAAATATCAAAGAGTTGCCATGGCTGTAAGTTTAGATGATGCATTAAAAGCGATTAGATTATTATCCAATTTGGATTGGATTCATTTGACAGTTGTATTTTTAGATTGTGATGATGAGGTATTGGTTAAAAGATATAAAGAAACAAGAAGATCTCATCCGTTATTGATTTCTAATAAAGCTTCTTCTTTATTAGAAGCAATTGAATTTGAAAGAAGATTAGCTGAGCCAATTTCTAGATTAGCTAATTTGTCTATTGATACAACAAAGTTAAAAGGAACTAGATTTCAAAATTTATTAGAAGATTATTTTAGTAGTGGTAAGGTAGATCCGTTTAGAATCACGTTTGAGTCGTTCGGATATAAACATGGGGTACCTAAAGATGTTGATTTATTATTCGATGTACGTTTTTTACCAAATCCTTTTTATATTGAAGAGTTAAGAACATTAACAGGGAATGATAAAGCTGTTTATGATTATGTTATAGAAAAAGAAGAAACAAAAATATTTATAAAAAAGATGACTGAGTTATTTGATTATTTATTAAAAGAATATGAAAAAGAAGGCAAGATGCATTTAATTATTGGCATTGGCTGTACTGGAGGACAACATCGTTCAGTTACTTTAACAAATTATTTTGCTGATTATTATAGCAGGTTTTATCAAGTTCATCGTTTGCATCGAGATGCAGATCATTAGGAGTTATTATGGTATCTTTTTCTCGAATTGTAAAAGAAGAAATAGTTTTTAATGATTTTGAATCATGTTGTCAAAAGGCTATGTTATGTGCTGTTATTAAAATCAATGGTACATTATCGTTATCAAGTTATGGACTTTCTTTAACAATTAGAACAGAAAATGCTAAAATTGCTTCAAAGATTCATAAAATGTTAAAGGAAGAATATAATCCACAAATAGAATTTTTGGTTTCACGGAAAATGAAATTAAAAAAAAATAATGTCTATATATTAAAGGTTACTAAAGCTAGAGAAATTTTAGATGATTTATCTTTGATGGATGGATTGGGATTTAATTTAATTCCTGATAAAAATATTTTAGCGAAAGAATGTTGTATTAGAGCATATTTGGCAGGTGCATTTTTATCATGTGGCAGTGTTAATAATCCAGAGACTTCAAATTATCATCTAGAAATGAGTTTTAATGAAGAAGAATTTGCGGATTTTGTTGCTAAGATAATGAATAATTTTGAATTGAATGCTAAGATAATAAAACGTCGGAATAAATTTGTTGTTTATTTAAAATCTTCTGAAAAAATTGGGGATTTTTTAAGGGCGATAGGTGCAAGTCAGTCAGTTATGAATTTTGAAAGTACTAGAATTGATCGAAATATGTCTAATACAGTTAACCGCTGGAATAATTGCGATATTGCTAATGAAATTAAATCTATGTCAACAGCTAATAAACAGCTTGATGATATTAATATAATTGAGATGTTTATGGGACTTGATATGCTTGATGAAAAAACGCATATGGTTGCATTGATTAGGAGAAAGTATCCAGAAATGACATTAAAAGAATTAACAGAAGTTTATTTTGAAGAAACAGGGCAGACTATTAGTAAGTCTGGATTACATCACCGATTTAAGAAAATAAGTGATGAAGCAAAACGATTAATTCAAATGGAGAATGATTAAAATGGATAAAATCGAAAGTAGATTTGGTTATCGTGTTAAAGAGATACGGCTAAAACAAAATATTTCTCAAGAGGAATTAGCTTTTCGCTGTGGTTTGTCAAAAAATTATATTTCTGATGTTGAAAGAGGAACAAGAAATATTTCTTTAAAGTCAATTGAAAAAATTGCCACTGGTTTTGCTGTTGATATCAAAGATTTGTTTGAATTTAAGTGATATATTTATAGATTAAGGAGTTGAGGTCATGGGATTTTATTATGCTGTATTAGTAATTTTGATTATTATAATTGTATTAAGTTTACTTTTAAACCTGCTTACTAGTCCGATTACCTGGATTATTATAGCAGTATTAGTAATCTGGTCTTCAGTAAAAAGATACTTATATCAAAAGCAGTTAGAAGAATTTAATCAGGAGTTTCAACGTAAAACTGAAGAAAAGCGAAAAGCTTATTATAATCAAGAAGAGTATCATCATGGCGGAGATGATATTATAGATGTTGATTATAAAGAATATGAAGATGACTAATTGTCATCTTTTTTGTCTAATAGGAATTTCGATTCGTTTAGGTAAAAATAAAAATACCCAACTATAAGGGTACATGTATTGACTGGATATTTTTATGTGGCCAAAAAAGTGTTAGAAATATTATTT
>JAETPY010000038.1 GCA_021770925.1 Erysipelotrichaceae bacterium
GAGCTTCAGCTAGTGCTGCGCTAAATTCAGCAACTACTGCTGGCACTACTTTATCTAACTGTTCTTCAGTTACATTATTTGCCATTTCAACAGCTATTTGTAAGGCTGTTTTGTTTACATCTTTTACTTCTTCAGCTAACACTAATTTAATCATTTTTTCTGTTAAATTACGTTTAGCAATTTCAACTTCATTAGCATCAGGTTCTTGAGAATTAGCAAGCTCTTTAGCTGCTACAATTTGATTTTGAAGAGCTGCCCATGATTCCACGCTATATCCTGCATTTTGAATATTTTCAGCTTTTTCAATTAATGCATTTAATCCATCAATATCAGCTGGAACATCAGCACGATGCAGCTTGATTTCTGAGGCACTACCATTATTGTTTACAGCCCTAACATAAACAAGGCGAACAAACTTAGTTGTAACAGTATCAAAATCTATCACTTTAGTACTAGAATTAGAACTTAATGTTCCTGTTTTGATTATATTCCAATTTTCACCATCATCACTGATTTCAATTCGATATTCAGTTACATTACCATTGCTACCAGTTTGACGAGGTGTATAACTTAAACCATTGATTGCTGTTGGTTCATCAATTTCAAGTGCAAGCCAGTGAGGCATGGTTGTAATTGTCCAATCTGTATGCCACATTGTTCCAGTATTATTGTCTAATACATTACTTGGATCTGATCCATCATGTTGATAAGATGATGCTGTCGCTGTAAGTTTAGAATTATCAACATAATTTATATTAAGCTGTGCTTTTAATTCTAGATTTGCTAAAGCATTAGCTAATTGGATAACATAACCATCAACTGTTTCCTGCATTGAAGATGGAAGATCTTCGCGAATACTGTTAATTACATTTTGCAAACGTGTTACTGATGAATCTGTAAATGCTGATAAATCATCTAACACTAAATCTAAGTATTTATTTACACGACTATAATCTGCTTTTGTATAGTCAAGTGTTTTAATAATAGTATTAATTTGAGTAGTTAAACTTTCAATTTCTTCATTACTTGGATCATATAATTCAAAAATCACTTTAGCTTGATCAACTAATGTTTGTAATCCTGCATTATCATTTTCTTCTAATAATGCATTAGCTGTTAACACAGCATAATCAAGATCCATCGTAGAATTAAATGTTTTATTTTCACCAATACGAACATCATCTACATAACCGATGAAAGCATTTGTCTTACTTCCAATTCTTTCAATTGGGAACATTGTTGTTGCCAGCAATGGTCTTCCTTCAACTTTTTCACCATCACCTAATACATCAACTAATTTACCATTAACATACAGTGATGTTACATTATGTTCATTTTTAAACTCAAGTTCAACCCATTCATTTACAGGCAATTCATAGTCAAATGAATAATCATGTTTTTCTCTTGAGAATCCAACTTTTCCAGTATCTTTTTGTACTGCTTTAATTGTTCCATAACTGCTTTCAAATAAAATCTGTTCTTCACTGCTGCTTGATGTACGTTTAACTTTTACTCTTAGATCATTTCCTAGTCCTGCTGTAGCGACTGGAGAAGTTACATAACTTTCATCGCCATTTAATCTAAGAGCATTTTTTCCATCCACAGCTACAATAGAAGCATTATTTCCAGCTGTTAAATCACGACTATTTTCACTATTTTCTACTAATGAATTCATTGGATAATTTGCGATAATACCATCTTTACTATCTACATCATATCCAAAATTAGTTCTAGGCGCATCACCTAATGTAGCTCTAGCAGCATTAGCTTCATTTAATGTTTTAGTTCCTTTACCCCATAGTTTAGCACCAAATAATGGGATTGCGTTTTCAATACGATCATAAACATCATATTCACTAACACCATTTTCAAGATAATCTGTCATATCATTCCATACCGCAAATGCTCCACCGATCATTTGCTTATCACCAGCAGGAATAGTAACTCCTCCAATAGTATTAATATCTAGATTATAAAGAGTACTGTCATATAGATAATCATAGTAATATCCCGCATTAGGAACGACATAATAATTTCCATCATTACAATTGATTAAATCATAACCCTGTTCGTACATTTCATCCATGTTAGCATATCCAAAGTTCCATAAATTCATTTGAACGCCTTCACTTCTTACTGGAGTTGTTCCTCGACATTGTGATAAACTTCCCCAAATACGAGCTGTACGTCCAGTATCTTGAACAAATCCTAACATATCATCTGAGAATTTACGATATGCTTCTTTATCAGCATTGTATTCATCAGCACCTACATGTACGATTGTCTGATCATCAAATACTGGATTATCATCTGTCATATATTCGCTAAAAATATCTTGAACAAATTCTATACATTCATCATATTTATCACGCAATGCTAAATGATCATTATTTCTTCCATTTGTACCATGACGTAAATCAGGTCTTACTTTAGTAAGAGCCAATGAATGAGCAGGAGTATCAATTTCTGGTACGATATCTACACCATAAGTTCTAGATTCCTTAATAAAATCTCTAAACTCATCTTTTGTATAGAACATATCTGTGCTTGTTAAATCAGCTTGATTTAAGCCATTATTACCACCTGCTTTAACATCAGACTCTAATCTAAATGCTGAATAAGCACTCATTGGATCGGCCACATTTTCTAATCCGATCAAGTTATCATTTAAATGTACTTGGAAATCATTCATCTTATACCAAGACATTTGTTTAACGACTTGTTTTAAATAATCTAATGTAAATGTTTTTCTACCTACATCTAAAATAAACCCACGAACTTTATATAATGGATAATCTCTTGTAATACCACAAGGAATATCATTTGTTTGTTTTAAACTCTGTAAAATAGTTCTAGTAGCCCAATAAGCACCAGTTGTAGTTTCTGCTTCAACTTCAACATATTCACTAGTAGTCATTAAATACCCTTCATCTTGAAGTCCCTTACTTGTATCATCTGTTAAAGTAAAGTAAAAATCACCATTTTGTACATCAGCTTTGCTACCTTTAACAACTGTTAGTTCTTTACCTGTCATATCTTTATAATCCGCAGCTAATGCATCTGCAACATCTTGCAATTCATCACCAGCTATAACAATACGACTGGTATTTGAAACAGCAAAGGTTCCTTCTTCACCTTTCCATTCAGCTAATTCAGGTAAAATATTTGGAGCTTCATTATCACTATTTTCAACTTCATATTTACCAGGCACAGTAATTTTAACTTCTTTAAATTTGTAATCATTTGTTTCTTCATCAGTAACTTTGAATGAAACAGCCACTTCTTTATCAACCACTGGTTGATAAATAGTTAAATCACTATCAATTACCTGCTCAAAATCAGTACCATTGTACTCAACTTTATACCCTTCGACTTCAGGTAAATTAACTGATAATTTTTTATCTCCCTTTTCAGGAGTATCTACAGTAATAGCATTTAATACTTCACCAATTGATGGTTTAGTATCTGGATTTCCACCATACACTTCAAGTTCATAAATAGAAACAGTGTTCCATGTAACTCCCCCATCAGGATCTGTAGATGTGTGTGAGTCAATTAACAAGCGTACATAACGAGCTTTATACACTTGATCTAATACGATTTTTTCATCTATAGATGCTGGACGATCATTGAACTCTTTAACAGTTGTCCAATCATCCTCACTCATTGGATCGCTTAACTCTTCAGCAATTTGAAGCTTATAGCTGGTTGCTTTTCTATTTTCCCAGAAAATTTTAACAACATTAATATTTAGCTTTTCACCTAAATCAACATAAATCCAATCTGGGCCATTACCAATATTACTTCCCCATCTTGAACTTCTTGAAGTCGTATCACCATCAGTAGCATTAGCTGCTCTTACAGAATCTGCTTCAATTGAACTAGCAACCGCTGTTTTATTTAAAGCAACATTTTGAGTTGGATCTTGATATTTTTCATCAGTGTTTAGCACCTTGAAATCACGGCAAGAAACACTAGGATATCCTTTCACACTTGTTACTTCAAGTTTAACATAACGCCCACTAACCGCTTGAGCTAAAAGATCTTCAGAGGTCTTACTATTATTTCCAGTTCTAACAACAACAGCAGCACCCCAATCATTTATGTCGTTTGATACATAAATATTGTAATCTTGAGCATAAACTGAATCACTTTCCCAGATCATCTGGAATTTGTTCATTTCATATTCTTGTCCCAAATCAACATATGCCCATTGTGTTGCATTTCTTTCTGATGACCAGCGACTATCTTCATCAGCATCGGTTAAATTAGATGCTGGCATCGTACTATATTCGGCACTAGCAACAACAGGCTTATTTAAAGCAAGGTTATTACTAATTTCTTCAGCCGATAAGTTGACACTTAAAGAAAATACGCTTGTAAGACATAAAACTAAAGCGATTAAACTTTTGCATATCTTGTTCATAACTTTCATCGTTTTTTCTATCTCCTTTCTTTGAAAAATGATTACACATAAGTTTCCCTTTTCACTTTAAGAACTAATTAAATATTTGCTCGCTATAAGTTTTAAACTTTAAAATATTTAAAATATTCCCAAAAATTAGTATACAGAATCTCAAAAATCATGTAATCTCTTTCATTTAAATTATCTATTATTTATTGAAAAATTACAAGCCATTTTATCTTTAAAAACTATTTATATTATTGATATCTAAAATAGCCATGTACCCATGACTATATAATTATTTATTTTTTGGTAACATAACTTTAAAAGTGCTCCCCTGTCCTAATTTACTTATAAGCATAATATTTCCTTGATAATACTGTACAATATGTTTAACGATTGCTAAACCAAGACCAGTTCCACCTGTTTCCTTATCTCGTCCTTGATCACATCTAAAAAAGCGTTCAAACACACGACCTTGATCAATCTTAGAAATTCCTTTTCCAGTATCACTAACTTCAATTACAATATCACGTTCTTGTTCATAAGATTTAATCGTAATACTTCCATTATTAACATTATATTTAATTGCATTAGTTATTAAATTACTTAATAACTGATACATATGCTGATGATTTGAAATATAAGTTATGTCTTCTATTTCCTTATATACTGCTATATTTTTTTTACCAATTTCAACTTTCATTGCATCAATTATCTCATTAACTAATGGTTCAATATGAACAGGATGTTTAATCACATCCACATCTTTATTCTCTAACCGAGAGATCATTAAAATGTCATTAATCAACGAGGACATATTATTAACTTCATTATGTATCTTATCTAAAGCTCTTTTAGAAGCTTCTTTATCATTAATAACCCCTGTTTCTAACAATTCACTATATCCTCTAATTGAAGTCATTGGTGTTTTTAATTCATGAGATACGTTAGAAAAAAATTCTTGCCGCATTTTCATAGCATTATGCTGTTCTGTAACATTTACAAATAATAATGTTACTCCATAGTCAACTTTTGCAACATAGCAATTATAAAATTGTTTTTCTTTCTCGATTTTTACAATTTGCTGTTCTTGACATAAATTATCTAAAGAATCAATAATTTTAAAATCAAAAATAAAATCTTTAATTGAGCTGCCAAGTTTAATTACATTACCATATAATTTTTGAGCCTTGCGATTGACCATTAATACATTAAGATCATTATCCAATAAAATAAATCCTTCTTTCATCTGATCCAAAATACCATTAATTTTAATCTGTTCATCTTTTAATTTTTTCATAGTATCATGAATAGTTAATGCCTGCTCTTCAAGTTTAGACGCAATAATATTAAACTCGTCATACTCATAATCATCAAACTCTAATTCTCGATTGTCTTTCATCTTTATTATCTGACTAGTAATATCTTGTATTGGTGCTGTTAAAGTATCAGAAAAGCGCTTCGACAATACCATTGCAATAACTAAAGAAAATCCTGCTCCAATTCCTAGAGGCTTTATCAAAGTCGACATATTATCTAAAATTCCATCATACGGCAGTGACAAACGAACAATTCTTCCATTATTGTACAAAGCAACATACAGCATATTGTGTAAAACTGTAGTAGAATATCTAGTTGCATAGCCAACCCCTTCACTTAAAGCTTGTTTTACTTCCTCACGATTTTTATGATTTTCTAATATATCACCCTCTCCACTATCAGCTAATACTTTTCCATCAGCATCAATAACTGTTAACCGTGTTTGATCATTATACGCAAGAGGATTTAATGCATCTACCTGATCTTTTAAATCTTTACTGTTATCAAGCTGATAATCAACCAGTTTAACAGCATAAAGCATATCCTGTTTTGTATTTTCCAACATTTGATCTGATAAGATAACCATCGATATGCTTGTAGATAATACAAGAGTTACCAGCAGCACCGTTAAAAAATAGCGAAAAATTGTTTTATTCACTACTATCACCTTCTTCATAAAATCTATATCCAACACTACGAACAGTCTTTATATATTTATGTCCATCATCTTTCAACTTACTGCGTAAAGCTCGGATATGCACATCCAGAGCTCGAGATTCTCCAATAAAATCATAACCCCAAATCTCATTTAATAATTCCTCTCGTTCCACAACCCGATGTTTATTATCCATCAAATATACTAACAATTGATATTCTTTGTTAGTTAACTCTATTTTTCGATCATCAAGTTTAACGATCCGCGTCTGTTTATCAACAATAAGATGTTTAGTTTTAATAATATCACTAGTAATATGTCGTCTAAGTAAAGAGCGAACACGAGCTTGTAATTCAAGAATTCCAAATGGTTTAGTCATATAATCATCGGATCCACTATCTAAACCATTCACTTTATCTATCTCACGATCTTTAGCACTTAAAATTAGGATTGGCAGTTCATTATTAGTTTCTCTAATTTTTTTTATAGCATCTATTCCGCTCATTTTAGGCAGCATTAAATCAAAAATTGCTAATGATGGTGTTTCCTGATCAATCATTGATAATGCATCAATTGCATTATCAAATTGAACAACCTCATAGCCATTGCTCACTAATGCCAAATTTATTATCTCGCGAATATTTTCATCATCTTCAATTACAAATATACGTTTGCTCATTATTCGTCCTCCCTAAATCAAACGAAAGTTATCAACTGTTCCCGTTTGATTAAATTCAATCCATTCACAAATATTTACAGCATGATCACCAATTCTTTCAAAATATTTGGCAATCATTAAAAAGTTAATTACAATATCAACATTTTCTTTATCCTCATTTACTATCTGTACTAATTCTACCTTAACAGCTTCAAATAGTCTATCCATCTGTTTTTCTAATTCTTTAATTTTTAAAGCTTTTTTCAAATCATGTTCATGAAACGCCTCAACAGCTCCCCTAACCATATCCCTTGACAAAGTTGCCATATTAGGAATATGTTCAACCATCTTATAAGGACATTTAACATCTGTTTCTAACAAAATTTCTGCAATATCAGCGCTTTGATCACCAATTCTTTCTAAATCAGTAACAACTTTTAAAGCTGTAGAAACATCTCTTAAATCACTGGCAATTGGCTGCTGTTTTAAAATTAAAGATAAACAGCGAGCCTCAATTGTCCTTTCCATATCATTAATAACTTTATCACCAGCTAAAATATCTCGACACAGCTCTCGGTCACTGCTTTTAAAGGCACTAATACAATTTTCAATTGCAAGAGTAACTAAATGACACATTTTATCTAAATCGACATGCAGTTTATTTAAATCTTTTTCAAAATTACTTCTTAACATTTTTTTCTCCTATCCAAATCTTCCAGTAATATAATCTTCTGTTCGTTTATCTTTAGGCATTGCAAAAACATCTTTAGTTTCACCATATTCAACCATTTCTCCAACTAAGAAAAAGGCAGTATAATCTGCAATACGACTAGCCTGCTGCATATTATGAGTAACAATTGCAATCGTATATTTATTCTTTAATTCTAGCAGCAGTTCTTCTATTTTTAGTGTCGAAATGGGATCCAATGCACTAGTTGGTTCATCCAATAAAATTACTTCTGGTTCTACAGCCAGGGCTCTAGCAATACATAAACGCTGCTGCTGTCCTCCAGACAAACCTAAAGCACTTGTATGTAAACGCTCTTTTACTTCATCATATAAGGCTGCTGCTTCTAATGACTTTTTAACAATCTTATCTAATTCTTTTTTACTTTTAATTCCATGGATTTTTGGCCCATATGCAACATTATCATAAATGCTCATTGGAAAAGGATTAGGCTGTTGAAAAACCATTCCTACTTTTTTTCTTAATATAGTTGTATCAACGCGATTATCATAAATATCTTCTCCATCAAGTTTTACATCACCCGTAATCTTAATTCCTTTAACATAGTCATTCATTCGATTTAATGTTTTAAGGAAAGTTGATTTACCACATCCTGAAGGACCAATAAATGCTGTAATCATATTTGTTTTAATATCAAGATTCACATTTTTTAAAGCATGTTTTTCACCATAATATAAATTTAGATTTTTTGCTTCAATTTTATTTTCCATCTTATTTCACCTTATTTACATCAATTTTGTTTGAAATTAATTTTGCTAAAAAATTTAATAATAAAACAATAACAATTAAGACAAGAGCAATTACAAATGCTGTTTCATAGTTTGCTTTAGCCATTTCTAAATATAACTGAATTGTAAGTGTAGCTCCTGAACTTGTTAAATGAGTTAAAATATTTTTTGGTAAAACACTTACAGATCCAGCAGTAAATAATAGCGCTGCTGACTCTGCAATAATCCGCCCCATTCCTAGAATTATTCCAGTTAGTATTCCAGGCATTGCACTTGGTAATAAAACTGTTCTAATCATATACCACTTAGTTGCTCCAATTCCTAATGCTGCTTCGCGATAGCTTTTAGGAACTCCTTCTAATGCTACTTGAGTATTTCTTGATATAATTGGTAAAATCATGATTGCCAAAGTAAAAGAGCCTGTTAAAATTGAAAACCTAAATCTTAACAAATTACCAAAAAACAACATTCCAAATAAACCATAAATAATTGAAGGAATACCTGCTAATACTTCGGTTGTAAAAGAAATAACGTTTACAAATCTCTTGTTTTTTGCATACTCATTTAAATAGATTGCTCCACCAATCCCAATTGGACATGCAATTAATAATGTAACAACAATAATATATAAAGTATTAATAATATTTGGTAAGATTCCAACCGTATCCTTTAAAATACTAGTAGAATTTATTAAATAAGAAAAATCAAAATATGGAACTCCACGATATAAGATATAACCAATACAAACAGCTAAAACCAGCACTGATAAAGCACTGCAGAATTGTATTAAAAAATTTAAGACTTTATCACTAACCCGATTTTTTTTATCAAAAATACTTAGATTATTCATGCTGATCTCCTTTCTTAATAATAAACGTTAGAACTAAATTAATAATTATAATAAACACAAATAAAACTAATCCAATTGTAAAAAGTACTTCTCGATGTGTTCCTGAGGCATACCCCATTTCAGATACAATTCCCGTTGTTAAAAAACGTACTGAATTAAATGGTAATGGTGTGTTTACTGAATTGCCTGCAACTAATAAAATCGCCATTGCTTCGCCAATTGCTCTCCCTACTCCAAGAACTATCGCTGATACAATCCCAGATTTAGCACTTGGTAAAACCACTTTAAATATTGTTTGGATTTGACTTGCTCCAAGTGCTAGTGAACTTTTACGATAATCATCTGGCACTGCATTTAAAGATGTCTCCGTAATATTGATCAGAGTTGGCAAAATCATAACCGCCAAAACTAGAATTGCAGAAATTAAGTTTGCTCCACCAGTAAACTGATGTGTTTTGGAACCTGCAAAAATCATTAATTCTAATTTATACATAAAGGGACAAATCAACAAAATTCCTAGTAGACCATAAACAACTGATGGTATACCTGCAAGTAATTCAATTGCTGACTTAACGATCTTTCTAACTTTTGGATTTGCTAATTCTGCTAGATTAATGGCAGTAAATAAGCCAATCGGTACTCCTATACAAATTGCTAAAAAAACTCCAACGATTGATGTAAGTATGATCAGAAGAATCCCATATTGTGGATCAACAGCTGTTGGTGCCCAAACACTCCCAAACAAAATTTCTATTAACCCTTCTTTAAATATCGCTGGTGTCCCAGAAATAATCATATACCCTGTAATAGAAACTACTGCTATGATAGACATAATAGCACAACCACGAAATATAATCGTGGCTGTTTTTTCTACCAAAGATTTTGTTTTTCTATTACTAATAATAGATAACACATCTTTTTTCATAATTAACCTCTACTTTGGACTTACTAAACCTACAGTTTTAAGAACCTCTTGCCCTTTTTCACTTTCAATGAACTTAAATACTGCTTGTACCTTTTCATTTTGTTCACTAATTTTACCTTTAGTTGCCATTACAAATGGTCTTTGTAACATATAACTTCCATCTTTAACAGTATCTTCACCAGCTTCAACACCATCTAATTTTAAAGCCTTTACATCATCAATAATATTATCTAAAGATATGTAACCAATAGCCCCTTGAGTTTGACTAACTTTAGCAACAACTGCACCTGTTTCATTTAATTCCTGAGCATATTTACACATATCTTCAATTTTTAAAATTTCCTCAAATGCACCACGAGTTCCTGAACCAGCTTCACGCCCCATTACAACTATTGCCTGGTCATCACCACCCAATTGTGACCAATTAGTAATTTCACCAGTATAAATTTTCTTTAACTGATCTGTTGTTACATTATCTACCTTATTACTTGGATGCACAATAACTGCAATACCATCAATCGCAACAATATTTTCTTCTAACCCTTTAGATTTTTCTTCATCTTTTAAAGCTCTTGATGAATTTCCAATATCTGTAGTCCCTGCTAAAACTGCTTCAATTCCTGCACTCGATCCAGTAAATTGTGGTTCTAATGTTAGATTTGGATAATCTTCTACGATCGCTTCCTTTAATGCGTTTACAAATTTTTCCATTGACGTAGACCCATTAAGACTTACATTTCCACTTACCTCGTTACTTTCTTCACCTGAGTTATCTGATCCACCACAGGCAGTTAAACCTAAACATAATACTAACGTTAATAAAACTCCTAATATTTTTTTCATATTTTCTTAATCCCTTTCTTTTTACTTTCTTAAGACATCTATATAATAAGCAAATTGTACCCTGCAATATATCAATAATTTGTATTTATTATGTTAAGTTTATGTAAAGAAAAAACAGAAATCTATTTTGATTCCTGTTCATACATTCTTAACATTAATTTTAATCTGTTTTTTATAATCTCTTTTAAACCTAGTGGTAATAATACCTGAATATTAGTTTGTAACATCATCAGCCAGCCAATTAAACCATCTGATAATGCAACATTCTTAATATCTGCTTCAACAGTTCCGTCATATCCCTTGCTTACAAATATATCTTTTCCAAACTGATTAATAACTTCTTTTAAAATCTTTTGATTAAATCTAATTTTTAAATCTATTCGATCTTTACTAAAATACATATTAACATTTCTATCAATTTCTTTTACCATATCATATTGTTCTCTAATTTCTTCATAAGTGCTATTATGATTTCTAACTAAACGAATTCGATCAACCCGGTAAACACTTAAACTATTTTTTCTTTTACTAAAATATCCAATTAAATAATAATTAGATCCTCTTAAAATTAATTTATAAGGTGAAACAACATACGTTTCACTATTTTTATTACCATTATCATGATAAACTTCTAAAAGCTGATCATCAACAATATCATAACTTACATATTTAAATGCAATATTTCTATGATTATTAATAGCTTTGATAATTGTTGTAAGATTTAATAAAAGATCATAATTTAATGAATTATTGTTTTTATTTTCAATATTTAAACGATTAATTTGTTTAGGTGAGCTTAATACTGATAATTTATCAATCATCTGTTCAGCTGATTTTTTATCTAGATTAGGGTTAAAAATGATACTATCTATTAATAATTGTAATTGACCATCATTAAAAAATTCTTCTTCAATAACAAATCCCTTAGTTCTAATTGTTTTAATTAGCTGCTTTTCAGTTAAACATAGATAAAAGCCATTAATCCTATCAATTAAGCTGTATATTGTCTTGATATTAAGAAATAACCCATATTGTTTTAAACATTCCTGAATCTCTTTTCCACTAATTATCCCTTCACTTTCATTAATAACTTTATAAATATAATACATTTTTTCACCCATAAAATCACTCCTATATTATTGCTGGATTCAAAAGCATATGTACCTTTTTAGAATAATTTAGATATAAGCGTGGGCTAAAATTATATAGTGCTGGTAAAAAACGCTCAATGCTTTGATCAACAGTGATGTACTCTAAATGCAAATATACTTTTTTGTATTCCTTTTCTAATAATAAAATAAAACATGCTAAATAATGATAACGTTCAAAATTTAAATTTAAACGATTAGCTAAAGCTTCAATTAATGATTCAATCACCTTTTCATTAAAATTAATTAAATGCCTTATTAAACAATATGTTTCCACTGAAAACCCACCATTATCAATAATATAATTTAATAAATTATATTTATATGTTAATAAAGGACGATAATGTGAATTTAATAAAATGTTCATAAATATTAAATGATTCTCCATCTCATTTAAATCAATACTGTCATCAACCAATCTTTTTATCTTACTAAAAATTAATAATTGTAGATCCTTTCTTTTATTAATTTTTTTCCTAATAATTTTTATGTCCATGCTGCCATTAACAATATCATGAAGATCCTGCATCCAGTAACCTTCACTAATTTCTAATAAATATCTTTTAACATCGATAATATCTTTATCGGTAACCTTTTCATAACTTTGTATTTTCATAATCAATCACTCCTTTTTACTACTTATATTATAATAAATTTTAAAAATTCATGATTCGACTTACCCCTATTATAGCACCGTTTTTTCGGTGTTAAAATTAAAAAGTTATAAAAGTTATAAAAATCACCCTATTGAAATATGTAAATTTTATTACATGCACCATTTTTCTTAACTTTTCTTTCAATGATCGAACTCATTAACGAGCACTAAAAAATCATTAAAAATAAATCAATTATCCCACTAAAACCTATTACCATTACAACATAATCTTATTATAATTCTGAATTATTTCCTTTTAATCCTCTCTAGCAAGCATAACATTTTCTAAATATAAAATTATTATTTGATAATAATTTTGATTCAATTATTTTATTAGCAGAATCAGCAGACATTTGATAATTTTCCAATATTATTATCTAAAATTCCTGTACTATATTTTTTTAGAAAAAAAGAATCGACAAAAATGCCAATTCTTATTTATTTAATTTATCTAAAAATTTCTTGATTCTCGATACTGCCTCTTTAATCTGTTCAATAGAATAAGCATAAGACACTCTAATAAACCCTTCTCCAGCCTCGCCAAAAGCATTACCTGGTACACATGCAACCAATTGATCTTTTAATAGTTCCTCACAAAACTGTTCTGAACTCATCCCTGTAGATTTAATACATGGAAAAACATAAAAAGCCCCCTGTGGTGTAAAAGTATGCAATCCCATATCATTAAATGCCTTAACAATATAATTACGTCTTAACATATAAGCCTGACGCATTTTTTCAATTTCATTATCACAATGACGCATTGCTTCAATCGCCCCATATTGAGCCCCTGTAGGCGCTGACATAATTACATATTGATGAATTTTATTCATCGCTTTAGTCAAAATTTCATTAGCTAAAACATATCCTAAACGCCATCCTGTCATAGCATAAGCTTTTGAATAACCACTAACTAAAATAACCTGATCCTTAATTTCATCAAATGAAGCAATTGAACAAAATTTTTGCTCATAAGATAACTCAGCATAAATTTCATCAGTTATAACAATTATCTCATTTTTTTTAATAATTGGCACAATTTTAGCATAATCTTCTTTTGTCATAAACCCACCAGTTGGATTACTTGGATAATTTAGTAAAATAGCTTTGGTTTTAGGAGTTATTGCTGCTTCTAAAAGTTCTGGTGTTAATTTAAATTCATTATCTTCTTTGAGTTCAATATTAACAACTTTTCCTCCCGCTAATGCCACACCTGGAGTATAAGCAACATAACTCGGCTGTAATAAAATAACTTCATCTCCTGGATTAATAATTGCTCTAAAAGCTAAATCAATAGCTTCTGATCCTCCTACTGTAACAATACATTCTTTAGCAAAATGATAATCTAAATTAAATCTTCTTTTTTGATAACGACAAATTTCTTTTCTTAATTCAACTAAACCCTGGTTAGCTGTATAAAAAGTTTTCCCCTGCTCAATTGAATAAATTGCAGCTTCTCTGATTTTCCATGGTGTATCAAAATCCGGTTCCCCAACCCCTAATGAAATAACACCTTCCATTTCATTAGCTAAATCAAAGAATTTACGAATTCCACTAGGTGGAATCTGTTTTACTGTATCATTTAATACTTTATTAAAATCCATTATGGTGTTACCAATAATCTTTCTACAGTTTCTTTATCGTCATCATCAAAACTAATTCCATTATTTTTATATTGTTTTAATACAAACATTGTTGCAGTACCAGTTATACCATCTAATGGTGCTAATTTAGAGGCAACAAAACGGGCTGCTTCTTGCATAGTATGTCCTTTAACAATTGCAACAAACTCAAAACTTCCACTTAACAGATACATTGTATCAACTTCAGGAAAAGCATAAATCTTTTTAGCAATACGATCATATCCGTACTCTCTTTCAGGAGTAGCATTGATCTGAATCAATGCCATAACATTATCCTTATTAGTACGATCCCAGTTAATAATTGTATGATAACCACATATAATTTTATCTTTTTCTAACTGGTTGATTGTATTAACAACATTATCTTCACTTTCATTTAGTGCCATGGCCAAATCAGTCACTTCCATCCGTGCATTATTATGAAGTAATGTTAATAATAAGTTTTCATCCATTTTTCTATCCTCCAATTAATTTTATTCATTATATAACATTTTATGTATAACGTAAAGATTAAGCTCACACAGTTTCTTTTAAAAATCTTATGATACCACTCACTTTATTCAATATTTATGTTAAAATAGGATACAAGGAGGTTTTAACATGCAAACATTTTATGTATCAAGTTATGGGAAAAATGATAACAAAGGAATATACATTATAAATTTTAACGAAAATACTGAAGAATTTTCACTTGTACAGCATATTGTTACTCAAGATTATCCATCATATATGATCGTTAAAAATAATATTTTATATATTGCTTATAAAAATGCCAGTCGGTCAAATACAGGAGGAGGACTAGGAAGCTTTTCCATCTATAAAGATGAATTAATTATCAATAACAACTATAGTTCTAATGGGCGTTCTTATACACATTTATGCATTAGTGATAATTCACGCTATCTTTTTGCTGCTAACTACCATGTTGGTTCAACAGCTTCTTATTTATTAGAGAACTATTATATTAAAGAAAAAATTGGAGCTGTTCACCACACTGGTTTAGGGCCAGATTTGCTTAAAAGACAAACTGGACCCCATTGTCATTATGTAGGAATTACACCAGATAAAGAATTTGTTTATGCAGTTGATCTAGGTGCTGATAAAGTAATTATGTATACTTATCAAAACGGTAAATTAGAAGAAGCATCAAATCATAATTTAAATGTTGTTCCTGGATCTGGGCCCCGACAGATGATTTTTTCTCATGATGGCCGATTTGCTTATCTTGTTAATGAAATTTCTAATAATATAATGGTTTTCAAATATCGTGATAAATATTTAACTTTAATTCAAATAATTCATACTGTTCCTCATCACTTTCATGGTTTTTCTAGTGCCAGCGCTATTCGTTTAAGCAGTTCTGGAAAACATTTATTTGTTTCAAATCGAGGACACGATAGTATTGCTCTATATCGAATTAATCAAGAAACTGGTAAATTAACTTTATTATACATGGTTCATACAGGCAAAGGTCCGCGTGATTTTAATATTATTAACGACAAGTATCTAATTGTAGGCGCTCAAAATGATAATGAGATCGAATTATTAACGTTTAATGAAGAAAAAGAAGAATTAGTGCGAACAGCAAATACACTTACTATTCCATTACCTATATGTATTGCAATTAAATAATATATAGATATAAAAGTTTTCTAAAACAGAACATGTTATCATTTAAAAATTATTAGTTTTTCCATTTCTAAATAACATAAAAAACTTTGCAATAAATAATAAACTGCATATTATTTAAAAAATCAATAAAAATACACAAAACTATTACATAAGGAGGTATAACATGCAGTATGAAATTAAAGGAGGTAATCTCCCAGTTGTAATTTGCCATCTTGAAAAAGGTGAATGTATGATCAGCGATAGTGGTGCAATGAGTTGGATGGATCCAGTAATGAAGATGGAAACAACAAGTGGTGGACTATCAAAAGCTTTTGGTAGAATGTTTAGTGGTGAAACTATTTTTCAAAATCGATATCAAGCCACTGAAGATGGGATGATTGCTTTTGCTTCATCTTTTCCAGGCAATATTAAAGCTATTGAGGTTAAACCAGGAAATGAGATTATTATACAAAAATCTGCATTTTTAGCTGGAAGTGAAAGTATTGAAATGTCAATATTTTTTAACAAAAAATTTTCTACCGGCTTAGTTGGTGGTGAAGGTTTTATTATGACAAAAATTGGAGGGATAGGAACTGTTTTTTTAGAAATAGATGGTTCAGCAGTTGAATATGATCTATTACCAGGACAGCAAATGATTATCGATACTGGTTACTTAGCAATGATGGAGGCAACCTGTACTATAGATATTCAAAGTGTAAAAGGGATTAAAAATAAATTACTAGGTGGTGAAGGTTTTTTTAATACTATAATTACGGGTCCAGGTAAAATTGTTTTACAAACTATGCCTATTAGTGCAGTAGCTGCTAATTTAATTCCATTTTTACCTAGTGGAAAATAATTTTATTATTTTAAATAAAATATTTGCAAAAATTGTATTAAAAAGTGTACTATATATGTATATTTTAGTCATTTATAATTAGAACGATTAATTATACAAGGAGGTTTTCTATGATTAATAAAACATCAAGTATTGAATTTAAAAAGTATGGCTCTACTTATGAAGATCATTTATCAGTTAAAGACAACAATTTAATATGTAGAAAATTAAATACATCAGGAAGAGTTATTAGTCATATGTACTGTTTTTCTTGTACAGTATATATTGAACTTACTGAAGGAATTGCCTCTATTTTAATTGGTGATAGTTTAGATCCAGATAAATTGGAAACATTTGCTATTCATCATTACTTGAAAATTGAAGCAAACAAATATTTTAATATCATTCCTTTATCACAAGAAATTGAAAGTTATCTGATTACTCCTTCAAATTATAATTTAAAAACTGAATTTTTAAATCCTCCATATGTTTATAAACCGATTGTATCTAAATTAAAAATTGAAGAGATTCTTGGCTACTATTACGTAATTAAAAGTCCCAATTATCGTTTTAAAGGAGAAACCCATAAACATTATGAATTGACATATGTAGATCATGGTAGTTTAGATACAACAGTTGAGGGTACAACATACACATTAAATAACTATGATTTAATGATATATGGGCCTAATCAATTCCATACACAACAGATTACAACTAACAAATCTTGTTCCTATTTAACTGTTATATTTGATATGGAAATTATAGAAGATGATTTAATTCTCAATCGTGTATTCCATTGTGATAATGAACTCCATACCATATTTAATAAGTTTGTTAAAGCCAGCTCAAATTCATTACCATATTCAAAAACACTAATGCTTTGTTACTTACAAGAAATTATTATTTTGTTGACACAGCACGATTCATCAACTGATCTAAGGCATGTTTCAACTGGATCTATGCAGCATTTCCAAGATGAATTGTTACATGAAATTTTAGATTATATGAATCAAATGATTACGGAACCTTTAACAATTGAAGAGATTTGTCATAAATTTTCTATTTCACGTTCATCTTTACAAACTTTATTTAGAAGCAACTTAGAAGTTTCTCCTAAAAATTATATGGTTCAGATAAAATTACAAAAAAGTAAAGAGCTTATTCGTGAAAATAAGTATACAATTAGTGAAATTGCTTTTATGCTTGGATTTAGTTCAATTCACTATTTTTCAAGAACATTTAAACAACATTTTAATCTTACTCCAAGTGAGTATGCTAAAAAAATATATAGATAAATTAATAAATTACATAGAAACACTTATTTAAAATCCAAAAATGGTCAAATACTGCTATTATAAGCAGCTTTGACCATTTTTTATTTAACTCTATATATGAATATTCTTTTGACTATTTCTTTTTTTATTTTCATAGAGAACAATCGATGCAGCAGTTAAACCTAATAATAAATACATCATATTTGTTGTATCTCCAGTTTTAACGGCATTTACTGTTGTATCACTTGATTTTACTTCAGGTGTACTAATTACTGTACTTCCTGGTTTTGCTTCTAATCCAGCTATAGCTTTAATTAGATCTGTTACTGCTTTTTCTACTTGTTCTATAGCTGCTTCTGGATCATTCAATACTGCATTTGCTTTTTCTGTCTCATTATCTACCACTTTTAATGATACTGCTGTATAGTTTGCTCTATTTATTCCATTTGCCTTATTGATTAAATCATTTAACAAACCTTTATCTGGTCTTAATCTTAAATTAATAAACGCTTTTACTAATTTAACATATGCTTCATCTACCTCTTCCTGCATTACATTTTCATTATCTAGTACTTCATTTACAGATGGTAATGCCATCTGTAATACATTCCATGTAGATTCAATATAATCACCAGCTGTTAACCTAACTATTTGTTCCATCATCTTTTGTAAAGCTGCTTTATCGCCCTTATAGAATTCTAACATATGCATTACACTAACTAGTCGATCAAATGCATTATCTACTTCGTCTTGAGCTGTATTTTCATTATCAAATACCTTTTGAGCATTATTTAATGCTGCTTTAAATTCATTAACTACTACTAATACTACTTTATCTAATTGTTCTTGAGTTACTGTTTTGGCTGTCTCAATTGCAATTGATAATGCTGTTTTATTTATTGTTTGGTCTACAGATTTTAAATTATTATATGCCACAGTTAATGTCTCTAACGCATCATCAACCTGAACCTGTTGAGAAACATTGTCAGAGTTAATTAAAACTGCTTTATCTAAAGCCTCTTTAAATTTAGCAAAACTTTCCTTTGTGTAAAGACTACTGTTTGCATTTTCTACCTTTGTAATAAATTCATTTAAAGCTTCACGATTCACCAAATTATTAGCATTTTCAATTTCACCTAATTTAAATTTAGCTTGTTTAATATAACATAAATCTGTAGTAACCCCATTAGGCCAGCTTAATGAAAAATCTTTATCCCAATGTCCATATGAATCCATAATAAACGTTCCATCTTCTAAAACAACTACACCAGCATAACCAGTATCACCTGATTTAGCATTATTAGACCAGTCTTCAGCTAATAAAATATGATATTCACCTTCATTTTGCTCCATTAAATCTTCATAAGTTCCTACCCAGGCAATCCATTCACCACATGTCCAGTCACTATACCCATCAAACTGATTATTGCCATTTAAATCATATTTGATTTCTCTAAAAGTAATTACTAAACGTCCACTAACTGGATCATATACAGCTTTATGACGCTCACCAGCTAAAGATCCTGGTAAATCCATTGGTTTACTCCATGTTTCACCTTCATCATCAGAATAAATTAATGTAGCTGGATTATTATGAGATTGACTTCTTGCAAGTCCAATGATTTGTTTTCCATCTGGTGATCTAAACATTCCGATTTCACACATTTGATAAGTTGATTCAATTGAACGATACTCATTTAAATAAGGAACCGGGTCCGTCCATTGCTCATTACCATTTTCATCAAATGTTAAATATGTTTTAAAGTTTACATAACCATAGTTATGATAAACCCCCATCCATTTTTGAATATAATTTCCATCTTTATCTTTTAGCTGTACTAAACTTGCCATGGCAACTATTGCATCATTATTAGCGTTATCATAACTTCTTCTTGAATACCAATGATTATATTCATTCCATGTTTCACCATTATCATCAGAATAACTTGTATTCCATCCATACTGGTTACCAGCACTATCTGTGCCCCAGCCTGGACACGCCGTAATTAATAAAATTCTTTCCGTACCATCAGCTAAATCCAAAATATACATAGTTGGTGTTTCCTGAGAACCTGTCCATGATGATGGTGTATCCGTTTTTTCTGTCCACGTTTCACCATTATCATCACTAATTTGCATAATCAACGGTCCTTTTCCATGTCCTTTTGGATATGCTGTAATTAATCTACCTGTTTTAGTACGCACCATATCTGGCTGCCCTAAATATTGTCTATCAGTATTAGGGGCCTTTTCAATATCAGATAAGTTATTTTCAGATAGTTGATACATTGGTATCTTACTTGTTATTGAAATATTTTTGTTTACTGTGATCAGTACTTCTTCTCTATATCCACCAGCTTTATTTTCTACAATAATCTTTGCTGTTCCCCTTTTTAATGCAGTAACTACTCCCTGTTCATCTACAGAGACAATTTGCGGATCACTTGATGTATATGTAATAGTCTTATCATCATTATCACTAATTAAATTAGTTTCAATTTGATAAGTATCATTAATAAACATTGTCCTGCTGGTTTCTGTTAAATTTAAACCATTTAATAACATATTTGCATTAACTTCACTAGCATTTAATACACGGTTATACACTTTAATTTCATCAATATATCCAGTAAATCCAGTACCACCAATAATATCTAATGGCAATAATGCTTTATTTGTCTTAGTCCAAGCATTAGTATTTATTAAAATACCATTTACATACATTGATAATCCAGCACTTTTACTTTGAGTCCATGTAACATTATACCATTCATTTTGATTAAAATTATATGTAAAAGTCAATACATCGCCACTATTTTTACCAACATGGTAACCCGCACTGCGATTATCAGCTAATTTTAAATCAAACGAATAATCTTTATTAGCATCCATCAAAACTGAAATACGATCAGTGATAGGTGCAGTAGATTTTACCCAATAACTTATTGACCAGGAGTCATTTTCACCAACCCCAGAATCACTATTAAATGTAACATTTTTATTTATTTCTTCAATATATAATGCACTGCCTGACTTACCTTTAGCAAAATCAGCTCCATTCACTATACCATTTCTATTACCCCAACTATCCACTGCATCATTATTATCAAACGAATAATAAGCTGTTCGAGCACTTTCCTCAATTTGAGGTGCAGTAACTGTAACCATGATAGTATCCTTTTTAATTGGATCTTGATTTGATACTGCAGTAATAAAAGCACTACCCATACCATTTGCAGTAATTAATCCACTATTTGATATACTAACAATATTTGGATTTGAACTGCTCCAATCAATTTTTGTATTAAGTACATTTGATGGATTTACTGTTGCATGAAGTTGTTTTGAATTTCCAAGTGCAAGTTGCAAATCGTTTTCCAAAATATCTACAGATTCTACTTCATCTGTACCACTTTCCTTTAAAATTAAATACTTTTCTGCTAAAACATCAAGATCATTTTTAAATGTATTCATTTCTTGAGCTAATTTTGCAATATTTACTTTACTTAAATATTGTCTACTTGTATTAGCTGTTAACGTTAACTTTGAATACATAGCATCAACATCATTTTGTAACCCAGGAACAGCAGCTACCATTTGTTTAATTTTATTGATATCTCGCATTCCTTGAGCCATTCTCTCTAAACGAACAGAACTCTTAGAAACTGGATTTTTAGCATCTTTTAAATCCGGATAAATCAAAAAACAATCCCCAGGTTCAAAAGAATTATGAGTAGTGTCATTTAATGGATCAGCTACCCAGGCATCATATGCCCAGCGTAAGAAACCAGCTGTTTCTTGACCCGCATTAATAATTGACCAGTAACTTTCTACTGGAGCACTTAAAGAAAAGTTTCCAGGTTGATGTTCTGTACATGAATATAAAGTTGTTTTATATCCCAACGCTTCACGATCTTTAACTAATTGTGAAAATTCTACTGGATGTGCATCTGCAGCTGTATCACCAACATTCAAATCAGTAACTCTTAACGCTAAATCATGTTTATTTACAAATCCATCCATTGCCCCTGCTGTTTTTAATGATTGATCATGAATATTTCTAACTGAGTCAATTAAATCAAAAGCAGTACTGCTAAATCCTCTTTCATCAATTCCTATATATGCTTCGTCAAACCAGCCTTTTTCCATTAAATGATCAATTAGTTTTCTTAAAAAATCTGTCCAAACTTGATTATAACGAGCACTACCTACTGTATATCTTTCATATACAAGCTGATCATTTTCCCAATATGTAAATGAGCTATGCCATGGTGCAATACTATATAGCACAATTTTATCACCAATGCCCAAATCTTTATTAAATTGTACCCATTTATCAAAGTCAGTAAAATCATATGTAAAACTTCCATTTGCCTCTTTTGTCCATTTGATCATTGAAGGATAATGAACATCATTTGCACTATATGTTTGACCAGACCACGCTTCTTCACTAATTGTAGTAGTGATTGCATGTCCTCCTAAGCTTTTATAAATTTCCATTCCAGAACGCATGATGTTTAAATGTTCTTTTGAAAATGGTTCAACATTATAATATTCTGCTGAACTATATGGATATTGCCATAACTCAATATCAAAAGTATTTTTATATGTTGAAACATCATTTAATATTTCATCTTGAACATTTACGACATATGTGAATTCCAATGGTGTATCTAAACCATCAGCATCTACTGTTATGGTTGTTTGATAACTTCCTGCTTTTGCATCACTAGGGATGACAATTTCTACCCAAACTGGTTGAACTTTATTAAACTCAATATTAATAGGACTTGTTTGATATAAAATATCAGAACTTTCTGAACGGTTTACACCATTATCAGCTGGAATTTCACGATTTGGATCACCATAACCTAAATACGCACCATTATAAGCCTTAGCAGACTTAATAAAAGTGGTTTTTATATTTTCTTTATCAATAACATTATTACCATCTACAAGATTTTCTGCAGTAAGAGTAACATTTTTTAATTTGCAATCTTTAGATATTAAGGCAATTTCTGAAATTGCTTTATCGTTTTTCCATGCTGTTAATTCTTTAGAAATAGTACCCATTTCTTTAACTTCATTATATCGATCTTGCGTATATTGGGTATCAATATCAACAATACTACCACCCATATTAGCAGTTGCTTCAGTTACAACAACACTTATTGTTTTAGTAATATTAAATTTAGGTAAATAAGCTGTAATTACTGCTGTTCCTTTACCTTCTGCAGTAATAACCCCTTTATCATCAACACTAGCGACTTCAACATCGCTTGAAGTATATTCTACTTCATTTACAACTGCATAATCAGGTAAAACAATATAATTAATTTGTTGTTTCGCCCCCTCCATCAATACATATGAAGAAGATTCTAATGTAATATCTTCAACAACATATGGAGCATGATATACAACAACCTTTGCGCAATCAATTAATGTATTAGTTGAATTTGCATCTCTTTTACCTGTCGCAACCGCTTTAAAAGTATGAAATCCTTCATCTAATCCATCAAATGAAGTTATAAAAGTAGAATTAATATTACTTGAATTATATAAGCTGTATTCTCCCATTTCGACACCATCAAGATAATATTTAACCATTCCCATAGGATGATTTTTACCTGCATATATATCAATTTTGTGCCCAATGAAATCAACCTCATACCAGATTTCTTCGGGATTATTTACAGATGGAGCATCTGACCAAATATGCTCACTATTTCCTCCAGAAGACCAGCCTGTATCAGAAAAAGTAAATTTATTTGTTGTTCCAGTTGTTTTAGTATGAGGTATAGTAGTTCTTTCTATTTCACCTAATTTTGAACCAAAAACCTTTGCATAACTAATTTGCAATCCTTTTTGATTTCCATCATTTGGTAAAGTAACTGTAATAGTATGTTCACCATATATTAGATCATTTCTTGAATATAGTATTGATTCCTTTTTTCCTGTTGTTTCAATTGTTACAGTTTGTGCAGTTTCATCATCTAACTGAAATGTATTTTTATCAGAACCTGTAGGTGTAATTCCAACTAATTCTACACCTGTACCTATAAAAGTTAAACTGTAACTATGTTTACTAGCTTCTGTATTATCTGTATTCCAAACCCAATGTTGGGTCTTTAATTCTCCTGTACCATAATTAGCATCACTATTCGACCAGCCAGTAACCCCATCTATATCCAAGCTAGCAGAATAAGTAAAATAATTTTCTTCTGTATTAGAAGTTACAGAATCATCAACAATTATAAAATCTTCATTTGCTAATATTTTTGATGAAAATGGCACAACAGAGGACATTATCATCATCAAACATAATATCAATTTAAAAAAATTTTTTTTCATCCCTATCTCCTTTCTAAATATTAATCACTAAAAAATATTTACACCTTATTTTTATAAGATATTTTTGTTTCAATTATATATTCACATATAATTCAATAGAAGTAAACAACATCAGTGATTTTCATAAATAATCCATAAAATATTATACCTATTTAACTCTCACATCATTTTATATAATATTTACTATCTATCATTTAATCTTAATATTGTATTCTTGTATATTATATCGTTCCATTCAATTTATATTTTTTAGATTTCACCTTACAATAAAGAACTTAAGACATTAATATCATCATGGATAGACCTTTTAAATACATGTCATCTCAATAAAAAGAAAACGGTTATGGATAATATTCATAACCGTTTAATCATTAACAATCTTCTTTTTTTCTAAATATACTTAGCCCTGCCACACTTAACATTGATAAACTTATAAAGATTCCTATTAAACCATTATCACCAGTTTTTACACCTGCTGTTGTATCTCCTGGTTTTACAGTATTTACATTGTTATCTGCTGTTGGATTTTCTACTAATCCTGCCATGGCTTTTGTTAAAGCTGCTTTTGCCTTATCTACTTCTACTTGACTTGCTTCTGGATCATTTAATACTGTAGCAGCTTTCTCTAATGCTTTTTCTACTGCATCCCATGTTTTTGCACTATAGCTTGCTTTGTTTAATCCATT
>JAETPY010000039.1 GCA_021770925.1 Erysipelotrichaceae bacterium
AACTGTGGTCTGGTCAGCATAATCATTAACTAAAACTGTTTTAGCGTTGTCTAATGCACTTTCAAATTCAGCTGCTACAGCTGGTACAACATTATCTAAAGCTCCTTGATCTTTTAAAGTATTAGCTGTATCAACAGCGATTTGTAATGCTACTTTATTTGTTTCTACAACTTCTGTTCTTTGTCTTGCAATAATTTCATAAATAGCTGGTGCTGGATTTCCCGCATGGAAAGTCAACTTAACTTCTAAGATAATTTTATTTACATCAAATGTATTTGTACCTTTATCTAAAGTACCAATTTCACTCCAGCTGCCATTAACATCTTTTACACTTACAGTTGCATTGCAAACTGCACTTGGATCCTGCATAATCATTAATGTTCCAACATTAGTAATTGAAGTCATTGCATAAGTTAATGTATCACCATCATTTACACTATCTGGTGCAAATGCAGTTGTTAAATCACGGTCATATAAGTTTTCAACATTACCAGTTGTAATAGTTGTATCAACAATATTAATACTATCGTCACCTAATACATCAACTGTTTCATTGTATGGAATCTCAAATACTTGTACCCAGTTATCACTAGATTCAGTTGCACTAAATTTAATATAACGAGCCATTTGTCCTTGAGCGTTATATGCTGCCTCACTTACCAATTGTCCGTTAACAGTTTTAGATTGGTAATTTTCATCTTTGATAATATCACCAATTTGTATCCAGGTTACACCATCAGTTGAGATTTCTAATTTTGTAGCTGCAAATCCATCAATTCCATATGAAGTACCTTTTGGATTACCTGCATAATATATAGCTACATCATATAACGGAATTTCTTTTCCTAAGTCAGCACGAACATAACTTCCAACTGTTGCTCCAGCACTTGAATAGAATTTCGTATTAATATTTCCATCTAAAGCATTAGAAATAACATAATTTTGATAAGTTCCTAAATCAGTTTCGACTGTTTTAGTACCAGTGTTATATACTGGTGTTACAGCGATTTTATCAATTGTAACATCAATACTGTTATCATTTTTATTTACAACTCTCACATATGTAGCTGTTGTATCAATAGCTGCTTTTAAGGTTCCATCTTCAACAGTACCTTGTGCACTTATCCAGTTAACTCCATTTACAGAATATTGAATTTCTAAATTGTCAAGATTATCAGCAGTTACTGTAACATCAGCTACTTTCATTGCTTTTGGTAAAGCAAGACCTACTGTTTCATTAGAATTCATGATACCGTTAACTGTATTTACTTCATAATTTCCTTTATTTACTTCTACTGTTTTACCATCCAATCCAGACATAGTCCCGATTACAGAAGCTTCATTTTCAGGGAAAACATTTTCCATTAAAGTAGATTTAATTTGATCTACTGAATCTTTTAAAAGTGGTTTAATACGTTTTTCACAAACTTTAACAACATTCATTTTTGTACCGTTTGATTCAAAACTTTCTACTTCATAAGTTTCAGCTTCTTTTAATTTAATTTCAGTTGTATTAATATTTGATAAACAAGAATCTACATCACCATTTTGGGCATCAATAAATGCTGACATACTTGCAATTCCTGCTTCTGCAACTGCTTCATAAGCATTTAAGTGTTGTTCAATTTCTTCATATAAGTTTTTATCTTCAACATTTCTTAAAGCTGCAACATCATTTTTCATTGTTGTAAACTCAGCTTTTAATGCTGTAGCAGCTTCAATTATACCTTCTTTATTTTGAAGAGCTGTTTTAAATGCATCAATAGTATCTACTAAATATCTTGATTCATCAAATTCAAATCCATCTTTAATATATGAGATATTATCAGCAAAACGCTGGAATGCTTTACTTGCTTCTGGAACTAATTCATCAATTGCTCTAACCCAGCTGCTTGTTCTTTCGAATCCACCAATATTCCATGAATAATCTGCACCTGAGAAAATAGCAACCTTACTTGCCTCAGCCTGTGACATTGGATTTAAGAAGAATCCACTTAAATTATCCACATCATTATCAAGGTTTTCTAATGGAGACATCATTAAATTACCATCGCAATAATCATTTACTGGATAATTCCACCATGCTGCAAGATCTTTACCTGTTACACCAGTTTGTGTTTTTGGCCAATTGTAAGCGTCTTTAGTAATAGCTGACATAGTATTAGCACCTGTCCACATTACCACAACATCATCATCTAAGCTTTGCCAGAATGGTTTAAAGTATGAAGTCATGCTAGGTCCCCATCCATTACAGTAACGTGTTCCAACGACGATCAATGGTTTTACATCACCTTTTACTTGAACAAATTCTCTATTAACACGATTAATAATATCAGCATGTTGTTGTCCACTTGTATATCCACTTAAATCATCATAAGAAATACCAAATTGACGAACTCCTAAACTATATAATTGTTCAAATTTAGCAATTAAAGAATTATAATCATCATCTGTATAATAGTTAAATCCACTACCTGGATGTACACTCCAACAGAAACTCATATTATCTTTTTTACCTTCTGCAGCCAATTGACGAAGTTCTTCAGCTTTATCATCTGGATATAACTCACGCCATTGATCTTTATGATATGGATCATCTTTTGGTGCATAAATATATGTATTCATTTTAAATTTGCTTGATTCACTCATTAATGATAAGCGGTCTTCAAAACTCCAAGGGAACCCATAAAAACCTTCTACAAAACCTCTTAATTTAACACTTGGATAATCAGAAATAACTGTTTCAGCAATTTTTCCATCAATTTTCTGTTCTAACATTTGTGCTAATGTTACAATTCCATAATAAGCTCCATCACTATCTGCCCCAATGATCTTAATTTCGCCCTTTTCATTAACATCATCACTCGCACTTAAAATATATCCTTGTTCTTCACTTAAAACCTGACTATTACCAGCTAGGTCTTCAGCACATTCATCACAATGATCTTTATTTGAAGAAATTAAAATATTTGCTTTTTGATCGTCTACTTCATCAGAGATAACATAACTAATGTTATTTTCTTGTAATAATTTTTCTAATTTGGTTAATGTTGCTTCATCCTGATCACCATGAACCACAACATTTACTTCACCTTCTAGACTCATACCGTCATTTGAAATATATGAAATTTCTTGTGGTTTAGGATAAACATCTACCGTTACATCAGTTGTATTTTGCTCTGCCATTATTTGAACTGGACTTGCAGTCACTAATGAAAAAGCAAATGATGCAGCTAATGCACTTTTTAATACTTTTCCCGTCTTGTTTTTCACTTCTACTTCACTCCTATTTTCTATCTATTTGGCTGATGGTTTAAATAACTCCCTCCTTTTTAATAGATTTAGATTGCAAATTTAAAAGACCGCAAAAAGTTATACCAAAGGTATAATTTATTACGGTCTTGCCTAATTAAAGTAACAATCCTATTAACATCCGCCATCTATACTAATAATATCATCTTATTAAAATAACATCAACAAATATATTTCCTTTTTTTTAAAGTGTATACCTTTTCAACAAAAAAAAATACAAAATAATTAATGTTTTCTTACCAAAATTCATTATTTATAAACAATATATCTAAAATTATATTATTTATAAATAAGCCTTAATAATTAACTTTCAATTACTATTTTATCATCTATCCTTTCTTCTTTTCTTATTTTTATAAAAAACAACTGATACTGCAGCTAATTTTATAAACAAGTATATTTTGATACCATATTATACCACGCTAATTACTACTACTGTTATTTATAATTGATAACAGACTTTTAATCGATACTTTAAACTTTATTTAAAAAATAAAAAAGAAGTTTAGTAATCTTTCTAAACTTTAACTCGAACATTTAAATAAAATATTCATTTTCTCTAGATTTAGATAATCTTTCACTAAACTCTTTAGCAAATTCCTGATATTTTTTATTATGATCCATATTTTTGGCTTTCATTGGACAAATACGAATACACCTAAAACATGATATACATTTCTCGTTAATATTTATACAATCATCATCAATTGCACTAACCGGACACATTCTTACGCATTGACCACACTTATTACATTTATAACTTGTATCAGGTCTAAAGCTTCCACCCTGTCCTCCTTTTTTATATGGGTATTTACCAGGAACTGAAACAAAAGAAAAATTATCCTCTCTAAGTTTCAAACGTACTAAACTGCCAAACAGCTCATCACGATATAAATCATTATGATCAGGTCTACCAGTTTGAATTTTTCCATAAGTATGTTCCCCAACTAACGCTGCACCAGCAATTGGGATAAAACCTTGACTTTTTACCACATTAAATAATTCAAGCAGAGCATCATCATAATGACGATTACCATAAGTTACAGTTATAATACATGGAGTATGAACCCCTTGAATTAGCTCTAAACGCTTTAATGCTTCCTTTAATATTCTACCACCATATACAGGAAAACCAAATACAACTACATCATGTCGTGTAAATTGAATATTAGAAATATTTTCTTTTATAGTTAAATCTATTTCTGTAAGTTCACCTTCTAGTCCTCTTGCTATAGTCACAGCTGATTTCTTCGAATTATATGTTGGCGAAAAGTAAACTGCATATGTTTTATCAATTTTCATTTTATCACACTCTCTTTTCTATCCAACAATTATACCACTTTATTACCTATCTACAAATAAATTATTATGTTTCACAATAAAACCTTAATACTAAATTAGTATTAAGGTTTTATTTATGCCATTGATGTTAAATCGTCTTTAATTTTATTAAAAGAAATTGCGATATTTAATCCATGATCTCCAATTCTTTCAAAATCAATTAGTGTTTCTGTATATAGAGCGCTATGTTCAACAGTACATTTTTTATTTCGTAAACGTTTTAACTGATTAACAGAAAATTCATGTGTAGTATTATCGATACTATCTTCAATAATATCTACTTTTTTTACAACATTATGTAATTCTTCACGATTTAACACATTTAATTCTTCTAAAATACTTCTTGTTAAATCATTCATAATTGAAATTTCTTTTATTGCTTCATCTGAAAAACTCTCACCATCATCATGAAGCTTTTTGGCTCTCTTTGCAATATTTATTGCATGATCCCCAACCCTCTCTAAATCCCCAGAAGCTTTTAAAAATAAACCGATAGACTTTGATTCTTCAATTGGAAATTCAGTAGAGATTGCGTTAGTTGTATATTGAATAATCTCTTTATTTAAATAATCAATATATTTTTCATCTTTCAATATTTTTTCATGTTTTCCTTCATCATAATTTGCAATTAATTCAAAAGATCTTTGAACATTTTGTTGAACTACGTTTAACATATTTTGGGTTTCATTAAACAATTGAGTATTAACAATAGCACTTGTACCAATATGATAATCATTAGTAAAAATAGAATCATCCAAATATTTTGTTGATAGTTTATCTTCAAATCCATCTTTTTCCGGAAGAATCATAAATGCCAATGTAACTAATTTATTACCGAACGGCAATAAAATAATTGTTGTAACAACATTAAATACCGTATGCACATTAGCAATTTGAGCTGGAATATTTGCTGGTGTCAATGATTGCATCAACTGTGCAAACGGGAATAACATACTTATAGTAACAAAGATAACTGTTCCTATTATATTAAAAGATAGATGAATGATCGTTGTTCTTTTAGCGTTTCTTCCTGTTCCAATACTGGCTAAAACAGCTGTAATACACGTTCCAATATTTTGTCCAAATAATACATAGATTGCAGAAGGTAATGTGATCACACCACTTTTAGCTAAAGCTTGTAAAATCCCAACTGATGCCGAAGAACTTTGAATAATAGCTGTAAATATAGCTCCAACCAAAATTCCTATTAATGGATTTTCAAAAGTACTAACAATATTAACAAATTCAGGTGAACTTCGAAGCGGTACCATCGCTTTTGACATCATATCCATTCCCATAAACAAAATTCCTAGACCAGCCAAAATACTACCAAAAGCATCTAATTTTTTACTCTTAAAAAAAACAATCAGTGCTACACCTGCAAATGCAAATACCGGCGCCAATGCCGTAACATCAATAGCAATCAACTGTCCAGTAATAGTGGTTCCAATATTAGCACCCATAATTACCCAAACTGCATTTTCTAATTTCATCAATCCAGCATTAACAAATCCTACGGTCATCACTGTCGTAGCTGATGATGATTGAATAACTGCTGTAATAATTGCCCCAACCCCGACACCTAAAAAGCGATTAGTAGTAAGTTTTTCTAAAATATTTTTCATTTTATTTCCAGCGGCTAATTCTAAACCACTGGACATCATTGTCATCCCATATAAAAATAGGGCTAATCCACCAAACATAGCAAATAAATCTGTAAGTTCCATTTTTATCCCCCTGTTACACAGTTTATTTTATATCCAAAGTAAATTTAACATAAAATTTACAATCTGCAAATACTATTAACAAATTCTTAACTTTTCTATTTTTATTTTGGTTTTTTTTATTTTTTGTTATACAATATTCTTGACAATTAATTAAAATTAATTACTATTGTCAATAGACAGTTCATTTGTACCATCCTGTCTATAAACAAAACTAGGGCTATGCTTTTTTATATTGTTTTGAAGCAGGCTTTTAGTAGGTCTGCTTTTTTTATTTGATGGTATAGAAGGAGGAAAAATGTATTATTTAAAAACTGAACAAAGTTTTGACAGCGCACATTTTTTACATGGTTATCATGGTAAATGTGCAAACATCCATGGACATCGATGGAAAATTGTCGCTACCATTAAAAGTAGAGACCTGCTCAAAGAATCACAAAATGAAGGCATGATTACTGATTTTAAAGATCTGAAAAAAGATTTAAAAGCAATCACTGATAATTTTGATCATGCTTTGATTATTGAAGAAAATAGCTTATCAAAAAAACTATACCAGGCATTAATTGATGAAAACTTTAAGATTATTAATTTACCATTTCGACCTACAGCAGAAAACCTCGCTAAATATATTTATGAATTATTAGCTAAAACATATGATGTTGATTGCATTGATGTTTATGAAACACCAAATAACTGTGCCAGCTATAGAGGAAAAAATGGGTAATTATCAAGTAGTTGAAAAATTTATCAGTATTAATGGTGAAGGAAGTCGAGCTGGTCAATTAGCAGCTTTTATTCGCTTTTACTATTGTAATTTAGACTGTAGTTATTGTGATACTAAGTATGCTAATGGTAAAAATGCTAAATATGAAATTTTAACTGATCAAGATATTTTAGATTATTTAAATAAGAATAAAGTTATTAATGTTACTTTAACTGGAGGTGAACCGCTGTTACAAAAAAATATTGATTCATTAATTATTTTATTATTAAAAAATAATTATCATGTTGAAATCGAAACTAACGGCAGCATTGATATCAAACCTTTTATTATTAATAATCTGCGTCCTATCTTTACTTTAGACTATAAGATGCCTAGCAGCAATATGGAGAAATATATGAAATTGGATAATTATCAATATCTTACTAAAAATGATGTAATCAAATTTGTAATCGGTAGTCTTGATGACCTAAATAAAGCTAAAAAGATAATTAATATGTATGAGCTTACAAACCGGGTCAAAGTTTATTTCAGTCCTGTCTTTGGCCAAATTGAACCTAGTGCAATTGTTAATTATATGATTGAACATCATCTAAACAATGTAAACATGCAATTACAATTACATAAATATATTTGGGATGTTAATAAACGAGGAGTCTAAGATGATCGATACTAAAAAAATTGAAGAACACATTTATGGAATTATTGAAGCTTTAGGCGATGATCCAAACCGTGAGGGTTTAAAAGAAACCCCAAAACGGGTTGCTAAAATGTATGAGGAAGTATTTGCGGGGATGAATTATACAAATAAAGAAATTGCTCAAATGTTTAACAAAACATTTGATGATGATCTAGATTTTGCCAATCAGGAAATTATTGTTGTTAAAGATATTGATATTTTTAGCTATTGTGAACACCATTTAGCCTTAATGTATGATATGAAAGTTACTGTTGCTTATATTCCTAATGATAAAGTAATTGGACTAAGTAAGATTGCGCGAATTGCAGACATGGCAGCACGCAGATTACAACTCCAGGAAAGAATTGCAACTGATATTATTGAAATCATGAAACTGATAACTGATTCTAACGATATAGCAGTTATCATTAAAGGTAAACACAGCTGTATGTCATCAAGAGGAATTAAAAAAGTTGATAGTTCTACAACCTCTTGTACATTGACAGGTCGCTTTGAAACTGATGACAAATTACAAATATATTTATATTAAGGAGACGAAAATGAAAGCGTTAATATTATTTAGTGGCGGTGTTGATTCTACCACTGCTTTAGCTATAGCTATTGATAAATATGGTAAAGAAAATGTTATTGCCTTATCTATTAGTTATGGTCAAAAACACAAAAAAGAAATTGAGGCAGCAGATAATATTGTAAATTATTATCAAGTTGAACATATCTGTCTTGATTTAGCTAAGATTTTTGCTTATAGCGATTGTTCTTTATTAGAACATTCTAATAAAGAAATCCCTCATGAACCATATGTTAAACAGTTATCAAAAACTGATGGAGAGCCTGTTTCTACATATGTTCCTTTTAGAAACGGATTATTTCTATCTGCTGCAGCTAGTATCGCCTTATCAAGAAAATGCAGTGTTATCTACTATGGAGCTCATATGGATGATGCTGCTGGCAATGCTTACCCTGATTGCAGTGATATTTTTAATAAAGCTATGAATCAGGCTATTTATGAAGGTAGTGGCCATCAATTAGAAATCAATGCTCCTTTTGTGAAAATGACAAAAGCTCAAATTGTTAAAATCGGTCTAGAATTAAAAGTTCCGTATGAATTAACCTGGTCCTGTTATGAAGGAAATGACAAACCGTGTGGAATGTGTGGCACTTGTCTTGATCGTCAAAATGCATTTTTAGAAAATGGCATTATAGATCCATTGTTAGGAGAATAAAATAATGACTAAGAATTTAACTTTATTAGGAAATAAAAATACTATTTATAAAGATGATTATGCTCCAGAGATATTAGAAACCTTTGATAATAAACATCCTGAAAATGATTATTTCGTAAAATTTAATTGTCCTGAGTTTACTAGTCTCTGTCCAATCACAGGTCAACCAGATTTTGCCACTATTTATATTAGTTATGTCCCTAATCAAAAAATGGTTGAGAGTAAATCTTTAAAACTGTATTTATTTAGTTTTAGAAATCATGGTGATTTTCATGAAGACTGTGTAAATATTATTATGAAAGATTTGATTAAGTTAATGGAGCCTAAATATATTGAAGTATGGGGAAAATTTACGCCCCGTGGCGGAATTTCTATTGATCCATATTGTAATTATGGTAAACCTAATACTGAATGGGAAACAATCGCATTTAATCGTTTAGCTAATCATGATTTATATCCAGAAAAAATTGATAATCGTTAAATAAATCTTTACTTAATTTATTATTTAAAACTATTATAATATAGCTGAAGTTAGTGAAACGCGTTCACTAATTAGATATTCCATAAGAAAACGAAGGAATGGTTCTCCTTCGTTTTCGCTATTTTGGGCGTGCTTTTTATAGTTACTTAGATAATTTATCCAAGTATACTAAGATTAATAATAAAAGAATTAGATATTCCATATATGGTATATCTTTCTATTGTCAAATGACACGCCCATGGGGATAAATATAAAACCATTTATCTATACTTCCCTAAATAGGGACGGCCATCCTTTTATATCATCTTTAATATTTAAAAACGTCTCAAATTTATCTCAAAAAAGTTTGCCTATAATAAGAGTTGATGAATATTTTTTCATCAACTTATTACTTTAATAATAACTTCTGTAATTCTACTATATCATTAACTAAATAATCTGCTTCATACTGAATTAATTCTTCACGCGAACCATACCCATACAACACCCCAATACAAGGCAATTTATTTTCATGGGCACCAATTATATCATGCTTTCGATCTCCAATCATGATTGCTTCAGTCGCTGAAATCTTATTTGTATCTAATACATAATTAATTACTTCAGCCTTTTTTTCACGACTATTAAATCCACTGCCACCAACAAAATCAAAATATTGCGCTAAATCAAAATGTTCAATAATTTGCTTAGCAAACTTTTCTGGTTTTGATGTTGCTACCATCAACACTTTACCACTTTCTTTTAAAGTATTTAAACAATCAGCTATACCATCATATACTTTATTATCAAAAATTCCTTTAATAGAAAAATATTCTCGATACTTAGCCACAGCCTCATTAGCTTTAACTTCATCAAAACCATAAAAATCTCTAAACGAATCTCTAAGCGGCGGTCCAATAAAAGGCAATAAATCATTTAAATTATCTACCTCAATTCCATAATAATTTAAAGCATAACGTACTGATTTAGTAATTCCCATCATCGGATCAGTTAACGTTCCATCAAGATCAAATAATATATATTTATAAGCCATAGTCATCCTCCTTCATTAATTTATATTCTAGTCATTATTTTCTTTACTAGCAACAACATACGCTTTTTTATCAGTAATTATTAACAAATATCTATTATCAATGATTTGAACACTATCTAGTTTCTCATCCAAATCTATTTTAGGATTTAAATCTAGTATTTTATTATTTAAGACATCATAAATAAAAACATTTTTATCATCAAACAAAACAGCATAATCTAAAGAGCAGTAAGTCCCAAAACTATTAATATAATTCATTGAACATTCCTGGTTATTAATTACATTCGTAAACTTAATTTTTCCATCAGTTTCTTCAATATTCACTATTGACCCTTCTAATGGATATTTGTCTAAAGGTTTAATTGTATCAGTAATGAGATCCAATAAAATCCCATTACGATCACTATAAGTAATGATTGTATTTTCATCAATAAAAGTAATACAATTACTGTGTTGATATGGGTCTAGATTATTTATAATCGTAGTTTCCCCCGTTTTTAAATTATAATTCTCCCATCTTTGATCATTCTTATTAATCAAAATATTCGTTTGTTTAGGTGAAACAAGCGAATTTACAGAAATATGATCATCTGTGATAAACTCATACTTTTCTGTTTCCACATTAATTTTTACAATATCACTTAATCCCCTGTTTTCTAATTTAGCACTAACATATATATCATTGTCAATAATCATAGGTAATATATCAATCACGCACCCTTGATAACCATATCCAATTATTCGATTATCATAGCTGGCATATTTAAAAGAATAAGCCTGACCCTCTATTTTACCTTCAAACATTTTAATCTTACATTCAATTAGTTTATCATTTTCTATAACATACAATTTAGTATAATTATCATCTTCATCAAAGAAACCAATAAATTGATTTTCTACCCGTACAGTTTTATCTAATATCTCAATAACATCTCTTACTTTCATATTTTCTCCAAGCTGCTTAGTTAACCAGGTTCTAAACGGTTCATAGATTGCATAAGTAACACCAGCAGTTGATACAGCAATAGCAAGTACTATTGATATTATTACTAATATGTATTTTACTTTAATTATTATAATTTTATTTGAGCTTATAAAATTATAAGCGGCCACATCATCTATCCAGTTTGCTGGAGTTTTTATTTGTTTAAATTCATCGAATCTATTCATAAAAATCATCTCCTAACTTCTTTTTTAATAACTTTCTAGCTCTAATTAAATGTGATTTTATCGTATTATGTTTTTTATTCAAAATATTTGCAATCTCATTAGTAGAATAACTTTCATAATAATATAAATACAAAACACTTCGATATTTACTAGAAAATTTCATGATAACGGACAATAAAATTAATATTTCATCATTTTTACTTATAACTACTTCATCTATATCAATAGTTCTTTTCCAAAACTGTTTTTGATAATCCTTACATTCATTGAGCGTCACTCTAATTAACCAGGCATTTAAATGTCCTTCACTTTCAAAACTTTGTTTATAACAATATAACTTCATAAAAGTATTTTGATAACAGTCTTTAGCATCGTCACTATTTTTAACATTAACAATCGCAATTCTAGTAACCATATCACTGTATTGATATACTATTCTTTTCTTTCCCTAATTATCCCTTCCACTAATAATACGATTGAAATTCTGATATGGATACAGGTTTATATAAAAAATTTAAGCATATATAATATGCTTAAAATAAACTAGTCTGAAAATGACCTGAAGTTATTTTTAATGGTAATGGCGCTACGTTTAATAAATTTTTATAATCATTATCTTCTAACCACATTTTCATCTGCTGATAATTAAATATTAAAGGCATTCTCTGATGAATTCCCGCCATACTCTCATTAGCATTTGTAGTAATAATAGCTGCTTCTTTTCGACCATTAATATCTCGATATATTCCAGCCATCATTATTAACTGGTTATTTTTATTTTCAAAAACAAATTTATGTTTATGAATATCCCATTCATAAAATCCACTTGCAGGAATGATACAGCGGTGACTGACTATATCTTTTTTAAATAAAGGTTTTTCTAAAATCGTTTCTTGACGTGCATTGATAATCAATTTATTATCCAATACCTTAAAACCCCATTTAGCTCTATCTCCTATTAACTTGTTATTTCTATTTTCAATTATAAAAATATTATTACTAGGATAATAATCTACTCTATTTCTTAATTCTAGTTCGAAAGAATAATCAATCTTTTTTTCCAGTTCCATCAACGCTTTTAACTCTAAAAAATATCTACTGCACATAAAAATTATCTCTTCCTTTAAAAAATTATTTATTATAACAAAAACAATCTAATTCATGATCATTAACAATTCCAATTGCTTGTAAATACGAATAAATCGTTATCGACCCCACAAAACTCATCCCTCTTTTTTTCAAATCATTAGAAATATCATCTGATAATTTTGATGTTGTTTTTAAATTATCATCTATATTTTTAATAATTTGATTATTACTAAAACCCCAAATATATTTAGAAAAACTACCAAATTCATTTTGAATATTTATAAAAATCTTTGCATTTTTAACTGCTGCCATAATTTTTCGTTTACTTCTAATTATTTTTTCATTATTTAATAACTCCATTATCTTTGTTTCATCATACAATGCAATTTTCTTTACATTAAATTGATCAAATGCCTCTCTAAAAGCTTCTCTTTTTTTTAATATCGTTATCCAGGACAAACCTGCTTGAAACGTTTCTAATAAAAACATTTCATATAACTTTTCATCATCATAAACTGGTACTCCCCATTCATAATCATGGTAGTCTTTATACAGCTCTGATTTTTCATCTACCCATATACATCTTTTACTCATTTCGTTTTCTCCATATTCTAGAATATTGTTAATTTATCATTCATATTTAGATATTTCTATTTTATCATCAATGATTGTAATCATAAAAGAACTACTACTTTCAAAATCTTTATTTTTAAATGGATATGAAGGCATTGTTTCACTATTCATGCGGACATATATATTATTCATCAAGTTTTCTTCACGTAAATTATATTCGACTAAAATAAAACATTTTTTAGGGTTACCACGTCCAAAATAAGTTTCATGAATCGTAATATCTTCAGACATAAAATAATCTGTCTCCCGTTTTGTCGATAAAGCTGTTTGATATATTTTATTATTTGAAGAATTTTGATATGCTGTTTTATAAGTAAAATAATTATGTATTATATTAGTATTAGCTAATCTTACATCCAGCTGCTGATAATAAATCTCGTCTTTTAAATCGCTAACCACTATATAATTACGATATCGGTCATCATCTTTAAATAAATACGCTTCTACTTTAATTAATTTTTTTCCTTTTTTATCATATACAGTAGATTTTTTATAATCTAAAGCTGTATCAGGATTAAATTCTATCCAATCTTTATTTGATCCATAGTGATAGTATGTTGTTACAGTTATAAATGTCATTACTAAACATAAAATAATTGTAATTGTAGAATATCCTAATCCAAATTTAATGGGTGTTACTTTAACATCAGAAAAATCGATATTATTATTTTCAATAATTATTTTGTTTATCATTTTAAAATGATAAATCATTAAAACAAAACATATAATAGCTACTATAATTAATAACCATGGTGATATTACTTCTTGCAAGTATGCAAAAAGCGCTATTAATAAATTGATTAAATAAAATATTAAAACCATTTTTATATGATATTTATCCTTTAAAAAATCATAAAAACCTTTAATTATAAATAATATTCTTATTATTCCAATAAATATTAAAATAAATTTAAGATAATATACTTCATATGGTGTTGCAATCAAAACTAAATAAAGCATATTAACTATTATAAAGACCAATGAAAAAAAATAAGCATGTCTAAATGAACGATTAACGCCTCTAATCATTCTAACAGCAAGATAAAACAACAATCCTGATAATAATAATGTAATACATGAAATTATTCCTATTTGAATATCCACAAAAGATAAAATAAAACCACTAATAATATATCTAAAAATCCGATTGATCTCGATTACAGTATTTTCACTCTTTTCATTATATAGTTCCATAAATATCCCCCACTAATAATTTATTTAATTCAGATTATTTTACCTGCTATATATATTTTATCATATATACAATTACCTGGTACAGATAAAAATTTAAACAAAATCTTATTCTCAAAAAATTGATTAAATTATTAACTATTTTAAATATCATTAAAAAATCATATTCAGCTGACTATAAATAATCAATTGAATATGATCTCTATTTAACATTTAACAATTCTTTACAATTCATTTTTAAATTATTTTAGTCGAACTATTTTCTAAATTAATTACTTCATCAACAATCGGTAAATAAAACTCTGGTTCATGACTAACTAAAATAACCGCTCCTTTAAAATCCTTAACAGCACTTTGTAAAGCTTCCTTAGCATCTACATCTAAATGATTCGTCGGCTCATCAAGTACCAAAACATTAGCTTCTCGATTCATAACCTTACAAAGACGAACTTTAGCATTTTCACCACCTGATAATACTTTCATTAACGATTCAATATGTTCTGTTGTTAAAGCACATTTAGCTAACATCGATCTAATTTCACCATTATTACGATCTGGAAATTCTTGCCACAAATAATCTAATGCTGTCATAGCAGCAACAGCCTCTTCCTGTTTAAAAAATCCAATTTCAACAAACGGATCTTTTTCCACTATTCCGCTATAGGGCTTAAGCAACCCTACAAGTGTTTTTAATAATGTTGTTTTTCCTAAACCATTAACACCTTTAATAGCAATCTTTTTATTCCTTTCAAAAACAAGATTCATCGGTTTAGTTAACGGGCTATCATAACCAATTACTAAATCTTTACAACAAAATAATACTTTGCCAGGTGTCCTAGCCTCCATAAAAGAAAATACTGGTTTTATTTTTTCTTTTGGTTTAGAAATCAAATCCATCTTATCTAATTTCTTTTGTCGCGAACTTGCCATATTTCGAGTAGCTACTCGAGCCTTATTTCTTGCAATAAAATCTTCAAGATCAGCTATTTCTTTTTGCTGTTTTTGATAACTTGCTGCTTGTTGACGCTTTTTTAGTTCTGACTCCTGTAAGTAATAATCATAATCCCCTTTATATCGAGTCAATATACCATCTTCTAAATGATAAATAACATTAATAACCTGATTCAAAAAACTAATATCATGACTAACTAAAATAAAAGCATTGTCATAATTCTTTAAAAAATTAATTAACCAGTTAATATGCTGTTCATCTAAATAATTAGTTGGCTCATCAAGAATTAAAATCATTGGATTTTCCAATAATAACTTTGTCAATAAAACTTTCGAACGTTGTCCTCCTGACAAAGCATCAACCGGCTTATCTAAACCAATATCATTTAATCCTAATCCGCCAGCAACTTCTTTGATCTTAACATCGATAGTATAAAAGCCGCCATGATCTAAAATTTCCTGAATTTCACCAACCTCTTCCATTAATTTATTCATTGTCGTATCATCACAATCTGCCATCTGTTCATACATCGACAGCATTTCTTGTTCCAAATCATAATAATATTTAAAAGCATCTTGTAATACTTCATAAATTGTTTGTCCTGGTTTTAAAACACTATGCTGATCCAAATAACCTGTTGTAATTCGCTTACACCACTCTATCTTTCCAGAATCTGGAGTTATTTTACCAGTAATAATATTAAGAAACGTTGATTTACCTTCCCCATTTGCACCAACTAACCCAATATGTTCTCCGTTCAATAATCTAAAACTAGCATTTTCTAAAATTGTTCGTCCACCAAAATCATGACTAACATTTTCCACATTTAATATACTCATTATTTACCTCTACTTACAATATTAAAGGAGATTGGTATCTCCTGTCTTAGTTATATTATACATTAAAATCATCACCTGTCGAGTTTAAACCGGCAAAGTTATTATTTAAATTAATTCTAATCTTCATCTTCTTTTTTGAAAAATTATCTATTTTTAAAATATCATTATTCTAAATACCACAACAAGTAAAACGAAAGGATCTGCCTTTCGTTCTTTTTACATAGTTTAAATATCAACCAATTAACTATTAACTTATTGAGGAAATACAACCACTAATAGCATTTTAAAAGCCTCTTGTCCATATACAGAATGAGGTTTATTAGCAGGCATGACTAATGTTTCTCCCTGCTTTAAAAGATATTCTTTTCCATCAACTGTAAATTTCCCAATTCCTTCTAAAACAGTTACCATTGCATCCCCATGCGAACCATGAGTACCTATTTCTTCCCCTTGATCAAAAGAAAATATAGTAATACTTAAAGCATCATTTTGTGATAGCGTCTTACTTACAACCTGCCCTGTTTGAATTTCTACCTGACTCGCCAAAGTTGTAATTTGCTCATGAGGAATATTTTTAATAAATTCTTTTTTCACCACTTTCATCTCCTATACAGTAATTTATTTCTCTATATTATACCTATATTATATCAGATAAAACATATAATGTTGTTTTATTATGCTTATTGAATTCATTTATATGTCATAAATACTGTAATTAATTTATAAATAATTACATTTCTTGTTATTTATTCGCTATAATATTAATAAACTCGCTTTTTTTATTCATTAAATGCGAGGAAATATAAAATATAATGAGATAAAATAAAGAAGGTAAGATATATGAAATGGATTGACCAGTTAAATAAAACGATGGAGTATATTGAAGATCATCTTACAGAAAAAATTGATTATGATCAACTTGCAAAAATATCAGGATGTCCTAGTTATCATTTTCAAAAAACATTTCTCTATATGACTAACATTTCATTAAATGAATATATTCGGAGACGAAAAATGTCACTTGCTGCAGTTGATCTTCAAAGCAGTAAAAAAAGAATTATTGATATTGCTTTAAAATACGGTTATGAATCACCAACCGCATTTAATCGTGCCTTTCAATCAATACATGGAATTGCACCGTCATTAGCAAGAAAACAAAGTGTCCAATTAAAATCATTTCCTGCTTTAAAATTTACTTTTTCAATGCAGGGACTTGAAGAACTAAATTTCAGGATTGAAAAAAAAGATAATTTTAGAATCATAGGTATCAGTTGTCCTCTAAGTAAAGATCTTTTAAAAAACTTTACCACAATCCCTAAAGAATGGGATAAGGCAGTGTCTAATGACATTTTAACACAACTAAATAATTTAAATAACCAAAAACCGCATGGCTTATTAGGGGTTAGTATTCATCACCATAACGACTGGCGCTATTTCATTGCAGTTAGTTCATCTAATTTAGAAAATAATTTTGAAGAATATTTAATTAATAAAGCCATGTGGGCAATCTTTTCTGGTCACGGAACAAATAAAAGCCTTCAGGAACTACAGCGACGTGCAATTACAGAATGGCTTCCTACTTCAGGTTATAAATATGCTAACATTCCTGATATTGAAGTGTATTTAAAAGCTGACCCAAACGATACCATCTATGAATACTGGTTACCAATTATAAAAAAATAAGGAGTTGATTATATGACTACTACAACCATTCGGGTATCATTTTCTAATGATATTAAAACAGTTTGGCAAACCGTTACTTCACTTACCAGCTATACTTGGCGAAGTGACATTTCAAAGATAAAAATCATCAAATCCCAAAAACAATTTATTGAATATACAAAAAATGGCTATCCGACCACTTTTACAATTACTGTATCCAAACCATATCAGCGTTATGAATTTGATTTGGAAAATGATAATATATACGGTCACTGGATTGGAATATTTACTTACAAAAATGGTATTACAACAATTGACTTCACTGAAAATATTACAGCTAAAAAATTATTTCTAAAACCATTATTAAAGCTATATTTAAAAAAACAGCAAACTGCTTATATCAATGATTTAAAAAAAGTGCTAAAGACAAAATAATATAAACAATTTGTTCTTTTATCTAAAAACGTCTATACTATAATTAAACCCAATCGTAACTAAAAGCAAATATTATTTAAAACTATCTTGTCGTGATCTTTGAATTTTTAGAGATATGATCATCTTATCCTTGTTTTTATATTTACCATAAATAAGTTTTTGATTTTATCTTCATCAATAAAACTTCTTTCATGGCAGCCTAAACAGTTTTTCAAAACTGATTCAGTATTTTTCAAAATCACTTATCCTTAAACAAAATAAAAAAGACTTTCGTGTTTGAAAAGATCTTATATCAATTTAATATCTTTTTGACTGTTTTTTATCTTTAATGGCTTTGATAGATAAAGGAAAAATATCGTCTTAGACTAGAATTTAATCAATAAATTCTCTGCAGCTTTTAAGATCATAGAAATACTGCAAAAACGATTGGATAAAAATTATTTTTAATCAAATATTTGTGTTCAACTAATGAAAATGGAGGTAATTATGTTAAGATATGGAATATTGAGTACCGCGTCAATTATAGACCGTTTTATTGCAGGAATAAGACAAAGTGAAGATGGTTATGTACAGGCACTTGCATCAAGAAATTTTCAAACTGCAAAAACAGCTGCAAAAAGACTAGGTATTGATAATTATTATGGCAGTTACGAAGAATTATTTACAGACGATAATATTGATATTATTTATATTCCTACAGTAAATGGTCGTCACTATTTTGATTGTAAAAATGCTTTAATACATCACAAACATGTTATTGTTGAAAAACCATTTACTTTATCACTGCAGGAAGCTAAAGAATTATTTAAAATAGCTAAAGAAAACAATTGTTTTTTAATGGAAGCTCAAAAAGCTGTTTATCTACCAGCTACTAATAAAATAAAACAGTTGATCGATAAAGAAACTATTGGCAAGCTTAAATACATTGAATTAAAAGCCGGATTCCCTGGACAATATAATTATGATCATTGGATGTATAATTTATCATTAGGTGGCGGCACCCTTTATGCAAGTGCTACTTATACTATTGAATATATGCAGTATTTATTTAATCAGCCGCGTCTGCAAATTGATGGTATCTGTATTAAATGTCCAACCGGGGTTGATGAAATCTGCAACTTTCAATTAAAAATGAATAATACTATTTTAGTTTCATCAACTATATCTATGAACGTAGGTTTAAAAAATGAAGCTGTATTTTATGGTGATTTAGGATATATAGTTGTTCCCTATTATTGGAAGTCAAATCAATTAGATATATATTTTAATAATGGTGAGCATCAGCATTTTGATTTTCCATATCAAAGTGAATTTGTTTACGAAATCGATCATATCAATGAATGCGTAAAAAACAACTTATTAGAAAGTCCCATCATGAACAAAGAAAAAACATTTGAAACAATTAAATTAGTTGAACAGCTCCATCAAAAATGGCAATAAGCACTATCAACAAATCATCACTAGACCCATCGAGGTCTTTTATTTTAGAATATTATTACAATTCATTAGTTAAAGATGCATAAAAAGCTATTCCTAATATAAATACCGCACCAAGAAATTCCTTAACACTAATAAATTCTTGTAATAAAATTAATGCAAAAATAATACTATAGACACTTTCCAGTCCAGAAATTATTCCTGCTGTATGTACTTTTACCTTTTTCAAACTACTAATGTAAATACTATGTGCTATCGCTGTACAAACAATTCCCAAAAAGACAAGCGCAATAAAATCAGTAGCTGTTAAATTTATTTTGACAACAAATAATGAAGGTAAAAGTACAATTGATGCTACCCCCTGTTCGTATAAACAGATGGTTCGACCAGTATAATATTTAGAAAAATAACGATTTATTAGACAGAGCACAGCATAACTTAATGATCCAAACATTCCAATTATTATTGCTAATGTCATTTGATTTTTCAAAGTAAATTCAGGAACTGTTATTAATACGCCAAGAAACATAATAACTGCAACAACAATATTTTTTAATTTCAATTTTTCTTTATAGACAAGAGGTTCTAAAAAAGTCACAAAAAGAGGAAAGGTTGAAAAAGTAATCGTACCGACTGCTACAGATGACATTTGAATTGCTTGAAGAAATGTAAACCAGTGAATAGCCATTACAACTCCCGCAAAACTAATTAGATAATAATCATTTCTATTATTCAATACAATCTTCTCTCTTTTTACCAACATAACTATTAACAAGAAAACAAAAGAAAAAAATACTCGTGCAAATGTAGTTAAAATTGCAGATACAGTTACAAATTTACCAATCACTCCAGCCAACCCAAATAACATCACTGCAATATGCAATGAAAAAATTTCCTTATTTTTCATTTTATCACCCCATTCATTACTTATGATAACTATTTAAATTAATTTTAACAAGAAAAAGATCTTAGTTAAACTTCTACTAAGATCATAACAAATTCATTTATCTATATCACATATAAAATAATACATAAAAAATGTAACACACTTCCTAATAAAATCCATAAATGCCAAATACTATGCATGTAGCGATACTTATTTTGAAGGCCATAGAAAATAGTTCCAATTGTATATGTAACACCGCCAAGTACTAATAGCCAGATTCCATTATAACCAATTGCTTCTGGTAAAAGATTAATTTTAAAAATAATACACCATCCCATTGCCAAATAACAAATCATCGAAAATTTCTGATTACTTTCAATATCAATTGCATTTAAAATAATTCCTAGAATTGTACAGCCCCAAACAATGGCAAGAATCATCCAGCCCCAAAACTCATCAATCGGCCTAATTGAACAAAGTACCACAGGTGTATAAGTTCCAGCAATTAAAACAAAAATTGAACAATGATCCATAATTTGAAAAACTTTTTTACTCTTAGTATTCGGTGACAGTCCATGATAAATACTGCTCATCGTATATAAAAGGATCATTGAAATACCATAAATAATCCCTGATGCAATTCCGTAACCATTACCCCTAATTGCTCCAAAAACAATACATAAAACTAATACTGCTATCCCAAATGCTCCACCAACAATATGACTAACCATATTAAATATTTCTTCACCACGAGTATAAACAGGCAAGGTTCGATCATCTAATTTTATCCGTTTCATTAAATACCTCCACTTTATAATTATGAATATATTCCTATTTCATGATAAATTCAAGATATTAATGAATATCGGTCTATATTAAAATTATTTCTATCAGTAAAATCTAATATCACTGATTATCCTATCATCTACTAATTAACAGCATCTAGCCCCTATTCTATTTAGTGCCTTATCAAAATAATTTACAATGATAAAAACATATCTTTCAACATAAATAATGTTCATTCTATAATTTTTTACACTCTTTTAGATGATTGAAATGAATCCCAATATGCCCTATTCCTAAAATAATTACCGCAATCACCATAAATAAATTCTGACCATAGATTCCTAAAAGAAAAAAAGCGATAACTGGTAATGTTGCTCCAGCCAATGGAATATACCATAAACTGCAATAAAAATCTGCCATTGTTCTAGCACTTTTAAAATATCTAATCCAATTTATTTCATATATAACCATCATAATAACTGCCATAATTAGCCATATTGACCAATTAGAAAAAGGCCGAAGATTAAAATCATTGAATATTAAAGCTGCTGCTGTTACAAAAACCTCACCCGTCCTTTCAAAAATTAACAACATTTTATTTTCATTTATAACATACTTTTCATAATCTATTGGCTGGTATTTTATCCAAATTAAATTTGGAATCATTAATAATAATATAAACATAAAGCCAACATAAGAAAATCCTAAATTCATTTTATTTTCCCTCAAATCCATTCATTTTTTATTAATCAAATAAATCATCATATTCTTTAACAATTTGTTATTAATCTTTTTTCATATACTCGTGCCACTGATCCATCATTACATTTTACCATTGTCAAGAATGTCCAATCATATCTTTCATAAAATCACTTATGATCAGTTAATAAATATAGTCTTGAATAACCTAAATTACTAATATCGCTGCTAATATAATCTAAAATTTCTTTAGCAATTCTTTGCTTACGATATTCTGGTTCAACGTACAAAGCACATAAATTAGGTGTTAAATCACTGCGTTCATGAAAATCATTTTCAATGATCCCTGCTCCTGCTATAATTCTGCAATTTTCATTCAATACCACATACCATTGTGGTATCATGTTCTTTCTATCTATCCCTTTTTTTATGCTTTCACGATATACTTCTAATGGAATCCCCCACTTTGAATTAAACCATTTAACTGCAGATTCTAAAAATTCTGGATAATCTTTTATTCTTATCAAATTTATTTCCTGTTTTGCTGCTAGATCTAAAACCATTCTATTCCTTCTTTTTTATGTATTATTTAATAATCAAAATTATCTCACATCATAGTATTTAACGCAAATTAAAAGATGCCACTAAGGCATCTTAACTACTAAAATTATTTATATACTCAAAATTACTAATAAACAAATCATAATTTAATTTGAGTAACAACAATTATGACTCCATAAAATAAATTTCATATTTTTAAGACTACTCTATTGGATCTTATCTTACACCCTCATTAGATAGAATTTCTTTAATTTCCTTTTTTACTTCAATTAAATCTTCATTACATAATAACGGTAATAATTCAACTAATTTATCAGGTTTATAATCCCACCATCTCAATTTTTCTAATAATTCAATCAGCTCATCATCAAAACGCTTTTTTATAAAACGAGATGGATTACCACCAGCGATACAGTATGGTTCGACATCTTTAGTTACTACAGAATATGCTGCAATAATAGCTCCATCTCCAATTTTAACGCCGGGCATAATTACACTTTCCCGTCCAATCCAAACATCGTTACCAACCACAATATCTCCTTTAAAAGGCAATTGTTTTAAATGAGGTGGTGTATTTTTTGACCAGACTCCTCCAAATACATTAAAAGGATATGTTGAAATACTGCTAATTCGATGATTAGCACTCCCCATAATGAACTGAGTTCCACAAGCAATTGAACAAAACTTACCAATTATTAATTTGTCACCAAAATCCGGCCAATTAAAAAGCACATTATTTTTTTCAAAACCCGTTGAGTCAACAGAATCATCATAATATGTATAATCGCCAATAAAAATATTAGGTGCTGTGACTACATTTTTTATATAACATGAGGTCTTATACTCATTAGGAAAAACATCATTAGGATTTGGGATATTATTCATTTTTATTCACTCCTTTTTTATCTCACATCCTTTCACCTGTTATTACCGTAGCGACCGCCCTAATTATTCTGATTTTTTTCATTCATATTTCTCCTCTTATAAATTAATATCTCAAGTTTAGCACTTGAAAAAGTACAATAATTGTAATAATCATTGATATCATCACTATTATTTCATTTTTTTATACTGCTCTTGAAAGAATTATCGATTCATATAACCATCTTGGTAACATTCTATACCATTGATCCAGTATTTTATCGATCATTTGTTGTACCTCTGCTTCTACTTCATATAGTAATGCTTCAATCATCTCTAATAAAGGCTTCATTGCCTAATTACATTACATCAAAAGTAAAAAACAAATCGGGTAAACTCTAGCATTTTTACTCAAAATTCAAGATTATAATACAATTTACAATCTTTTTATCAATGATATGTTTTATTCTAATAATATCTATTATTCACTTATCTCATCTATTCTTTGTTTAAACTTTTCATACTCATCTTCTTCAAAAATTATTCTTTTTATCTCTTCTAACTGTTTAACATTTAGTGATAATATCCATTCTTCTTCTCTTGTTCCATATCTTTCTTTAATAAAATCAATAGTGTCTTTTAATGCCCCTTCGACTTTTCCTTTAGCTAATCCCTTTTCATATATTTCCTGTTTTTCAGATTCATTAGCTGCTCTGTTTAAATCCCGTTTATAATACATATCTCTTAACAGTTCATCTTCATTAAACATTTCCAACTTCTTTTTCATGATCTTTATCACTCCCTGGTTCGTTAAACCAATTATATCATTATTCATCCCATTTTT
>JAETPY010000040.1 GCA_021770925.1 Erysipelotrichaceae bacterium
ATAATAATCCTGAAAAGGCATTATGTGATGGACCGCAGTCATTGAGACCGGAGAAATATGAACAGCTGCTAAAACAAATTAGTAAGATAGCTGAAGTTGTTGGAAAGAAAGTATAATTAATTCCTACTTTAAATAGTAGGAATTTTTATTAGATGATAGGATCGGTAGGAATAACTAAAATCTGATATAATTATCATAACCAGGTAATTATGTAAAGGGAGATAATGATATTATGATGGTAAATAGATTTTTAGATCAAATATATGAAGGTTATAGTGTAACAGGTAAAAAATACTGTTTTATTTTAGGAGCTGGGGCTTCTAGAAGTTCTGGGATTCGTACAGGAGAACAATTAATGAAAGAATGGCATCAGTATTTATGGACTAATGAAAGAGGAAGTGAATATATAAAAGAATGTGCAGATGATTTGGATCCAAAGTATGGCAGGGATATATATAAGCGTTTTTTTAATCAGGATTATATTATTAAGAATGATGATTATTTTGATCTTTTTGATTTGCGTTTTGCGGGAAGAACAACTGACGGCTATTCTTTTTTGGAAAATGAATTAGAAGGTAAATCACCAAGTTATGGATATTTTCCTTTAGCAATTTTACTTGCAAATACTAAAAACCATCTTGTAATAACAACTAATTTTGATTCGTTGATTGAAGATGCTTTATTAATGTACACGGATAAACATCCTCAGGTAGTAAGTCACGAAAGCTTAGCACCATATATCTCTGGAGAATTTAAAAGACCGATAGTAGCTAAAATTCATCGCAGTTTATATTTTAATCCTTTGAATAGAAAACAAGATATGGAAGTTCTAGCAAAAAATTGGGAAGGAGTTTTAAAAAAAGTTCTTAAAAAATATATCCCGATCGTTATTGGGTATGCAGGTGGAGACCATACTTTAATGTCTTTGCTAGAAAAGGAACCTGGTTTATGCAAAGATGAAATTTACTGGTGCTATGTTGGTGGTAAACCTGATGAGAGGATATGCAATGTTGTAAGGAGAAATAATGGGGATCTAGTAGAAATTGATGGATTTGATGAGATAATGTTTCAAATTGCTGAAAAATTTCATGAGGAAGCAAATTTTAATGATCCTGTCGAATATATGAAGCTTCAAACAGAAAAACGGTGTCAAAAATATCAGGCTGAATTTAATAAGTTAAAAGAAACGTTAGAGATAAAAAATAATCAATTTAATGAAAAAAATATGATTCAAAAAAATGATATAAATGTATATATAAAACGTCAAAATGCTAAAGTCTATTATCGTCGCAGCTGGGAAGAATTTGAAAATAAAAATTATGAAAAATCATTAGAAGAAATTAATTGTGCAATAGAATTATTTCCTCAAGAATCAAAATATTATTATAGTCGAGGAATCTTTTTACATACATTGAAAAGGTTTCACGAAGCATTAGAAAATAAAAATAAGGCAATTGAACTGCTGCCTCAAAAAGCTGATTATTACTATAGTCGATCAATGACACTATCTCGATTGTTAAAATATGAAGATGCATTAAAAGACATTGGATATGCAATTCATTTAAATTCTAATGAAATGAAATATTACAAATATGCTATAAAATTATTACAAGAATTGGACTTAAATGAGAAAGTAGAAGAATAATGTTAAATAAAAGGTAAAAATATTGTTAATTTTAAACATTAGTTCATCTTTTTCCTTATTTTTCTTGCAATTAGCAAGAAATATATATATAATAGGAACGTACTTTAGAGTTAAAGGGGGGAATAGTTCGATGGCAAAAACTGTAGTAAGAGAAAATGAATCTTTAGATGATGCTTTACGTCGTTTCAAAAGACAAGTTTCTAGAACAGGAACCCTTGCAGAAGCTCGTAAAAGAGAGTTTTATGTTAAACCAGGTTTGAAAAGAAAATTAAAATCTGAAGCAGCAAGAAAAAATAACAAAGGTAAAAGATAAAAATCCTGGGGCTTTATAAGCCCTTTTTTGTTTATAGTATAATTTAATTGAAATAAACGCATTTAGTTAAAAATAAATCATATAATTAGTTAGGTGATTTGATGATATATTTGGAAAATAAATGTTTATCGATTAAATTTTATGAGTGTTTAATATTATTAGAAAATAATATTATTGAAATAAAAATGAAAGATAATATTCTTAGAGTGACTGGCAGTGATTTAGAGATTAAATATTATAGTGATCAAGAAGTAATTATTTATGGAAAGATTGATTGCTTAAGATTTGTATGAAATTTGGATATGATTTATATGAAGTAGTCACTGAAGATATTATTACTTTATTGAAATTATTTAAAGATGATCACATAACAGTATTTCAATTAAATAAAGTCGATGATTTTACATATCGATTTTATCTTCCTATTTATCAAAGAATGCAGGTTAGAAAGTATCATTTAACAATTATTAAAAGTGTTGGTATCTTATATTATTTACTATTATTGTTTTATCGAAAATTAAGTATGGTAGGAGTTATTAGTTTTATTTTAACAATTTTTTTATGTAATCAGTTTATTTTTAGAGTGGAAATAATTGGTAATAATCCTAGTACCACAAAATTAGTAAATGAGGTTTTATCTGAGAATCATATTGATATTGGCGATAGAAAACGTTCATATAAACAGTTGAATGATATTTATGATGATATGAAGGATAAGTTTAAAGGCAAAATAGATTATTTAAACATTTATCAAGAGGGTAGTGTTTTGTTTATTAAGTATACAAATAGTGTTAGTGCAAAAAAAGTAAAAAAAAGTTTTGAAAATATATATGCCAGTAAGGATGGAGTGATTCAGGAAATTGATGTAAGCAGTGGTAATATTATGGTAAAAGTCAATGATTATGTAAAAAAAGGTGATTTGTTAGTATCTAATACAATCACTTCTACAAGTGAAGTTGATAAGATAGTAGAAACTCAGGGGGTCATTAAAGCTTATACTTATATTGATTATGAAGCTAGTATTGATAAAAAGAAGATGGATGAGGGGGAGGCATTTAGTTATTTATTGTATTCAATTCGATGCAAACTAGGAACGATTGATAAAATAGATAGAGAAAAAGTTCTATCTTATGGTATAATTGACAATAAGAGAGTATTAAAAATGCAGTATATCTTAATTGAGGATATTGCAACAAAAGAGGAGAATTAGATGACAGAACAAGTTAAATTAGAAGAATATAGTATAGCTCAATTAAATAACTTTTGTGGCAATCATGATGAAAATTTTAAAATGATTGAAGAAACTTTAAAAGTGGAAATATCACTTCGTGGTGATGAACTAAGTTTAACTGGAGAAAATAATGATAATTTCAAGAAAGCAAAAAAGGTAATTGCGGCTCTGTTAGGATTGATTTCTAAAGGAATTAACATTACTCGTAGAGATGTTGTTTATGCTTTAAAGTTAGCTAGAGAAGATAAATTAAGTAGAATTAATGAATTATATAATGTTAGAATTACTAAAACTGCAAGCGGCAAAATGATATACCCTAAAACCCTGGGGCAAAAAGAATATTATTATGCTTTAAAAAATAATGATGTAGTATTTGGGATTGGTCCTGCTGGAACAGGAAAGACATATTTAGCTGTAGTATTTGCAGTTGATGCCTTAAAAAATAATATTGTAAAAAAAATTGTTCTTACAAGACCTGCTGTGGAGGCTGGTGAAAATTTAGGTTTTTTACCTGGAGATTTAAAAGAAAAAGTTGATCCTTATTTACGACCATTATATGATGCTTTACATGATATGCTTGGTTTAGAGCAGACAGAAAGGTTAATTGAAAAAGGAGTAATTGAAATTGCTCCACTTGCTTATATGCGGGGACGTACTTTAGAAGATGCTTACGTTATTTTAGACGAAGCTCAAAATACTACAAATAATCAAATGAAAATGTTTTTAACACGTTTGGGATTTAATTCAAAAATGATCATTACTGGAGATATTACTCAAATCGATTTACCCCGTGGAGTTGAATCTGGATTAGTAAAAGCTCTAAATATTTTAAAAGATGTTAAAGGAATTTCATTTGTTCATTTAACTGCAATGGATGTAGTAAGGCATCCGGTTGTACAAAGAATTATTGAAAGGTATGAAGGTAAAAATGAATAAAATATTAATCATTGAAGATGATATATCTATTAACAAAATATTGAGTCATGAATTAAAAAATAAAGACTATCAGGTAGATAGTCTTTATGATGGTAAAGAGGCCTGCCAAAAGATTCTTTCTAATGATTATGATTTGATTTTGGTTGACTGGATGCTGCCATATAAAGATGGAATAAAAATTATTCGGGAATGTCGAGACAGTGGATACATTAAGCCAATGATATTACTTACCGCAAGAAACGATCAGGAAGATATAATTCAAGGGCTTGAATCAGGTGCTGATGATTATTTAACCAAACCTTTTCAAGCTAATATTCTGATTGCTCGAATAGAGGCACATTTACGACGGTATCATAAACATTTTAAAGGAATTTTAAAATATTTGGATATTAAGATGGATTTAACGAAGCACGAAGTTTATGTTGGTGAAAATCAAATTAATCTTACTAAAGTGGAATATGATTTATTGCAGATGTTTTTGGATAATAAAGAAGATGTTTTATCAAGACAGGAGTTATTAATGAAAATTTGGAATTTTAATTATGATGGAGATACTAGATTAGTTGATATTCATGTTTTTAAATTAAAATCTAAATTAAAAGAAAGTCAGGCATGTTTTCAATCTGTAAGAGGGGTTGGATATAAATTGGTGAAAAAAGATGAATAAAAATTATCAAAAAGTTATTTTTTCATTTATTGTTGTTTGGATTTTATTGATTTGGAATAGTGAATATGTATTTATTTATTTGATTTGTTTTATGCTGGTGATGCTGTATATAATCTATGATACAAACTCAGCCTATTTACATCAGATTGATTTTTATTGTCGAGAAAAAGAAAATGAAATTCGTGAGGTTGAAGGGGAAAAAGACTTTAATCATAAAATTCTTAATTCGTTAATTAAAACAATGAATTTGCCTATGATTTTTATCAATAAGGAAGGTACAATTATTTTTACAAATCAGAGTTTTAGAGACGCTTTTAATATAAAACATCTTCGAGGTAAATATTATAAAGATATTTTTAAAGGACAATTATTGAATGTTGTTGACCAAAGTTATGTATTTGAACGGAAGTTTTCAACTGTTATAGCGATTGATGAACGTTATTATCAAATTGAAACGACACCCGTATTTAGAAATAATATTGTTTTTGATGGAAGTATTATTTTGTTTACTGATGTTTCACAAGTTAAAGAAATTGAAAAAATGCAAAAACAATTCTTTTCTGACATTTCTCATGAATTAAAGACACCAATGAGTGCAATTATTGGCAGTGTTGAAATTTTAAAAAAAGAAGGAATTCAAAATAAAGAAACTTTTGATGAATTTATGGGTATACTTTTAAAGGAAAGTTATCGTATGCAAAATATCATTGAAGATATTTTAGAACTCTCACGTTTAGAACAGCCTCGAATAGCTTTATCACCAAAATTAGTTGACGTAAATTTATTAATAAAAGATACGGTAGAATTATTTGAACCTCTTGCGAAAGATAAACATCTCTCGTTAATCTATCAAACAAAAATATCTCATGAACTAATGCTTGATGATACAACGATTAAAACAATTCTTAATAATTTAGTTTCCAATGCTATAAAGTATTCCAATTCAGGTGTTGTTTCAATAAAAGCATATAATGATGATCAAAATTTAACAATTAAAGTACAAGATGAGGGAATAGGAATCTCTAAAAGTGATATTCCTCTAATTTTTGATCGTTTCTTTCAAGTGGACCGTTCAAGAAGTAAAAAACTGGGAACTGGTTTAGGGCTAAGTATTGTAAAGAGAATGGTAGAATTGAATAATGGTACAATTGAGGTGGAAAGTGATCCAGGAATTGGTTCTGTTTTTTCGATAACTTTACCAATTTTATAGAAAGGTAAGGATTTTTTATAAGTACACCATTTTTTCACATAATATAAAAATAATTTGAACAAATTATTTGCCTATGATAGTCATGTAAAGTAAAAGGAGTGGTGAGAATGGAAGAAAAAAATCCTATAGATGAAAATAAATCAATGGAAGAAAAAGAAACGATTGAAGATAAACCATTAGATGAAAAAGAATCAGAAAAAATTATATCTATGTTTGAATCTCCTGAGATGCAAACAGAAAAAGAGGTAGTTAAAGAAGAGTCGTTAGAAGAAAATGTCTCAGAAGAAGCAATATCTAATTTTAAATCCGTAAAAATGCCGGCTGAAAACGAATCATTAGAAGAAACTATGTCACAGGAGAATGTACCTAATTTTGTAATGCTGGAATCTGATAGAAAAGAAGTAGAAAAAGAAACAACTGAAAATAAACCGTTGGAAGAAGAAGTAACAAATGAAACATCGACTAATCCTGGACCTATTGGAACAAGGATAGAAAAAAATAAAAATAAAGTTACTAAATCTAATAATTTTAAATTATTTCAAATAATTTTAGTAATTTTAGTTGTTGTTTCATTAGGAACTAATGTTTTTATGTTTACTCAATTAAATAATAGTAATACTAATTATTCATTAAATAGTGGTGCGAAAGTGGAACAGGTTAATTATGATGTTAAAAGTTCAACAAGCAATGTAATTGATAAAGTTAGTGATAGTGTTGTAGGAGTATTAGTTTATTCAAATGGTTCTGCAAGTGGAAGTGGAAGTGGAGTTGTATATCGAGTTAATGGTAAAGATGCTTTTATTATTACTAATGCTCATGTTGTTGATGGAGCTAATGATGTACAAGTTATTTTCTCGAATAAAGAATCTGTTACAGCAACTGTTTTAGGTAGCGATAGTTATAGCGATATTGCAGTGTTAAAAATAACGGCAGATTTTGATTTAACTGCAATGAAATGTGGCGATTCTGGTTTATTGGATCAAGGAGAAACAGTTTTAGCAATTGGTAGTCCATTAGGAATTGAATATGCTGGTACTGTCACTCAAGGAATTGTTAGTGGAACAGATCGTACAGTGTCTGTGGATTTAAATGATGATGGTCAAGATGATTGGGATATGAATGTTATTCAAACTGATGCCGCTATTAATCCTGGTAATAGTGGAGGTGCTTTAGTAAATATGGCTGGAGAGCTGGTTGGAATTACTTCAATGAAATTATCAGATACGTCAGTAGAAGGTATGGGATTTGCATTGCCAATTAATGATGTAATTAAAAGTGTTGAACAAATTATTGAAAACGGAAAAGTAACAAGACCACAGTTTGGAATTTCTGGAGTCTCTTTATCTGGATATTCTAGCTATCAATTACGCTATTATCGTATAAATACAGATTTAACAGATGGTATTTATGTTGTTAAAGTGAGTGCTGGTGGAGCCGCTAGTCAAGCGGGTATCCAGGAAGGCGATATTATTGTCGGTTTTGATGGTGAAAAAATTACTACTTACAAGAGTTTCTTGACAGCATTATATTCAAAAGAACCTGGTGAAAAAGTTTCAGTAGTAATTAATCGTAATGGCAGTGAAAAAACGGTTCAAGTAACTTTAGGAGAACAGTAATTTCTTAGGTGTTGGTATAATCCAATGCCTTTTTTTATTGTAAAGAAAAGACAAATATGTTATATTTTAAAAGAAAAGAAAGTCTTCAGGGCAGGGTGTGATTCCCGACCGGCGGTATAGTCCGCGAGCGCAAGCTGAGCAGGTGAAATTCCTGCACCGACAGTAAAGTCTGGATGGAAGAATGACATTTATTAGTTAATAATTTATGTACTTTTGTCATGGAGATTAGTATTTTCATGATATTTTTTATTTAAGGAGAATTATTATGGAAATTACTAAGACAAGAAAATTGGTTTTATCGGCTGTTTTAGCTGCTTTAGGAATGATATTAGGATTACTAGAAATCCCATATCCATTTGCACCATGGTTGAATTTGGATTTATCAGAAATTGTTGTAATAATGTCAATTTCAATGTTAGGGTTTAAATCAGCATTATTTGTTTGTATCTGTAAGTTTATAATTTCGATACTATTTAAAGGACCAGTAGGACCTGTTGCGATTGGTCAGATTACTGCATTGATTGCATCTTTGACGATTTGTTGTGTTTATTATTTTTTATCACGGAATCTAAAATTAAAGCAGGAATGGCTAACGTATGTTATAAATATGTTTATAACGATGTTGATTTTTGCAATTGTATTATTTATTTTGAACTATTTATTTGTTACTCCAACGTACTTAATGCAAAAACCTACATGGTATAGCGATTTACCTTTTGCATTAGATATAAATTCTTTTAATCAACAGTATGGAACGAATATTTATATACCTGATTTTCTAAGTTTTTTATCACCATATGGGCAAGCAATTTTTATAATTTATTTCCCATTTAACTTTATTAAAGGAGTTATTAGTGCTATTGTTTATTATATAGTAAAACCAATAGAATCTAAATTTAAGGAGGTATAAAATGAATATTGCTTTGATAGCACATGATCAAAAGAAAACAGAATTAATCGACTTTATTAAAGAAAATGAAAAATTATTTGAAAAGCATAACCTGTATGGCACAGGAACAACTGGTAAAAAGATTATGGAAAACACAACTTTACAAGTAACACGTTTTTTATCGGGGCCATATGGTGGTGATCAGCAAATAGGTAATTTAATTGCGTTAGGCCAGATGGACATGGTTTTCTTTTTTAGAGATCCGCTTACTGCACAGCCTCATGAACCAGATATAAGTGCCTTAATGAGATTGTGTGATGTACACTATATTCCTCTGGCTTCAAATAAAGCAACAGCATTAATACTGTTGAAATCTTTATAGAGGATATAAAAAACCAATCAGATGATTGGTTTTTTATAAATTATTCAACTTCGATTGCTTCTACTGGACAACTTTCAGCAGCTTCTTTAGCACCATCAGTATTATCTTCGCTAATTACAACTGCTAAACCTTCATCACCTAATTCGAAAACATCAGGTGCAACAGCTGTACAAGCACCGCATCCAATACAAGAATCATTTACTGTAATTTTAGCCATTATAAATTCCTCCTTTTTCGTACTATCATATTATAGCCTAAATTAAATATATTTTCCAATATTTTATACAGGAAATAGTTAAAAAGTATGCTATAATGTTCGTTGAAAGGGTGATTTAGAGTGGTTAGTTCACGAATTGATAAATATCGCGATTTAAGAAGTGGTCTGAAAGAAGAGGCAGGAATAACTCGTGATAGTATGAGTGATGTAATTAATGCAGTAGTAGACACTAATGAAGAAGATGAATTTTTGATGTCTGTCAATCGACTCTTTGGTAATTCAAATGAAAAAAAAGAAATAGAAGATACACTGACAGAAGCTAAAACATTTGAACAGATGCGCCAGGAAAGCAGTGAGGAAATTAATCGGGCATTGCGCAGTGCTAAAGTTAGTGTGGGAAAAGAAGCTCAATATAATACAAGAATGGATATTCTAAATAAAATTAGAGAGCCTGAAAAACAAGTGGTTCGGATTGATAAATTTGATAGTATATCAACATCACAGTTTTCTAAAGGTTATTTTGTTAATTCTGATATAGAAAATAAAACAACAGAGTCTGTTGAACAGCTTGAAGATAAAGAAGCTAAAAAGAAAATGACGTTGATGGAACGTTTGGCAAGCATGTCGCCCGCTGAAGATGTAAAAAAAGCAAAGATCATTTTAGAAGATGAAACAAATGTTTTTGAAGATGATCCCAAAGATGAGCCTTTGCAAAATGACGTACCTGAGCAAACAGCATCTTTAGAAGATATGTTGCGTCAAATTAAAGAAAAAGATCAACGTGAGGTAGAAAAAGCTTTACAACAAAAAGAAAAAGATAGTAATATAAAAACGATTAAAAATGAAACAACTGCCCAAACTGAAAGTAAAGAAAAAGATAACGGGAGTCGTGTTGAAGTGGTTGAAAAAAAGAAAAGTGATCGTATTGTTAATGTTTTAAATTATGTAATTATTTTTTTAGTTGTTGTATTCATTGGTTTATGTGGTATGATAGGATACCAGTTATTCTTTTAAACTAAGGTTAACCTTAGTTTTTTTCAAGAAAGGAAGGATAATATGAAAAAAATTTCGATTGCAATTGATGGACCTAGTGCGGCTGGGAAAAGTAGTATTGCTAAGATCGTCGCTAAAAGATTAGATTATGTGTATATTGATACAGGAGCGATGTATCGCTGTGTTGGTTATTATTGTTTACAAAATAATATTGATCTTCATGATGAACAAGCAGTATCTGGGGTCTTAAAGAAGATTAAAATTATGCTGGATAATGAAAATCATGTTTATTTAAATGGTGATGATGTTAGTGATAAGATTCGTCAAGATGAGGTGTCAATGTCAGCTAGTTTGGTTTCCAGCCATCATGATGTAAGAAAATTTTTAGTTGATCAGCAACGTCAAATGGCAAAAGTAGGTGGAGTGATTTTAGATGGGCGTGATATTGGGACTGTTGTATTACCAGAGGCTGAACTTAAAATTTACCAAAGTGCTAGTGTGGAAACGCGAGCTAAACGGCGTTATTTAGAAAATAAACAGCGAGGCTTGCCAGCTGATTTAGAAACTATAAAAAAAGATATTGAACGACGTGATTATCAAGATATGAATCGTAAAATTTCCCCTTTAAAAAAAGCGGATGATGCCATTGCTTTGGATACTTCTAATTTAAGTATTGAAGAAGTAGTAAATGAAATATTAAATTTAGTTAAACAAAAGGAAAGTGAGGGATAAAATGGCTGGAGTAGTTGCAATAGTAGGAAGAGCAAATGTTGGTAAATCTACAATATTTAATCGAATTGTTGGTGAAAGAGTTTCTATTGTTGAAGATGTGGCAGGTGTAACAAGGGATCGAATTTATGCTGCAGCTACATGGTTAACAAAGGAATTTAGAATAATTGATACAGGTGGAATTGAACTAAAAGATGCTTCTTTTACTGCACAAATTAAAATACAGGCAGAAATTGCTATTGAAGAAGCTGATTTGATTGTTTTTGTTGTTAATGGTCGTGAAGGTGTTACCCAAGAAGATGAATATGTTGCCAGATTATTACAAAAAACTAAAAAGCCAATTTTATTAGCGGTAAATAAAATAGATGATACTGCTTTTATTGATGATATTTATGATTTTTATAGTTTAGGCATGGGTGATCCAATTCCTGTATCAGGAAGTCATGGGATTGGAATCGGAGACTTATTAGATGAGATTATTAAAAAATTAGATTTTACAGAAGAAGAATTTGATGAAGATGAAATTCGTTTCTCAATCATTGGTAGGCCGAATGTTGGTAAATCATCTCTTACTAATGCGATTTTAGGTGAACAGCGGGTCATTGTTTCTAATATTGAAGGAACGACACGTGATGCTATCGATACAGCTTTTGAAAAAGATGGTCAAAAATATCGGGTCATTGATACTGCAGGAATGCGAAAAAAGGGTAAGGTATATGAAAATATTGAAAAATATTCAATTTTAAGAGCATTATCTTCAATTGAAAAAAGTGATGTCATCGTTGTTGTGATTGATGGGAATCAAGGAGTAATTGAACAAGATAAACATGTTGCTGGATATGCTCATGAAGCAGGTAAAGGTGTAATTTTAGTGGTAAATAAATGGGATCTGGTGGATAAAGACGATAAAACAATGCAAAAGAAGGAAAAAGAATTAAGAAGTCAATTTAAATATTTAGATTATGCCCGTATTATTTTCTTATCAGCTAAAACTCATCAAAGAGTTCAACAATTATTTCCGTTAATTCAAGAATCATTTAATAATTCCCATAAACGAGTTCAGACGAGTGTTTTAAATGATATTTTAGTTGATGCTCAGGCTATTAATCCAACAACAACTTTTAATGGTGGCAGATTAAAGATTTTTTATGCAAATCAGGTAAGTACTTGTCCGCCGACATTTGTTTTATTTGTCAACGACCCTCAATATTTGCATTTTAGCTATAAACGCTATTTAGAAAATCGTTTAAGAGAAGCATTTGGTTTTGAAGGTACTCCGATTCATATTATTTGTCGAAAAAGAGATTAGTAGTGCGCTTTGATAAGATGCTTGTTATAATATACATACAATAATATAAGGACGTGAAATAATGTGTAAAATTGCTGTTTTAGGAACTGGTAGCTGGGCTACTGCTTTAAGTAGAATTTTAATAGACAATCAAAATGAAATAATGATGTATGGAATTGATCAAAATCAGATTGATGATATTAATATGAACCATCAAAATAGTGCTTTTTTTAAAAATGTATCATTAGAAAATGAAATTAAGGCGACTAATAATTTAGAAGAAGCTTTAAAGGATATGGATTATTTATTGATTACAATTCCTACTCAATTTGTTAAAGAAACATTACAGCAGGTAAAACCATTTATTAAGAAAAAAATTACTGTCATTAATGCTTCCAAAGGATTTGATTTGGGAACTAATATGCGTATGTCAGATACTATTCGTAGTGTTTTAGATGAAAGCTTGATTAATCCCGTTGTTTCTTTGATTGGCCCTAGTCATGCAGAAGAAGTAGTGATTAGAATGTTAACAACAGTTTGTGCTGTATCTTTAGATGAAAAATCTGCTCAAGATGTACAAACATTATTTTCTAATGATTATTTTAGAGTTTATCGTTTGACAGATGAAGTAGGAGCGGAATATGGTGTGGCAATCAAAAATGTAATTGCAGTAGCTGCTGGAGTGCTAAGCGGGCTTGGATATGGAGATAATACAAAGGCTGCTTTAATAACTCGAGGATTAGCAGAAATGGTTCGCTATGGGACAAAAAAAGGTGGCAAACTGGAAACTTATATGGGATTAACTGGGGTAGGTGATCTGATTGTTACATGCTCATCTATTCATTCACGAAACTTTCAGGCTGGGCTTGAAATTGGTCAAACTAATGATGCCAGAACATTTATGAAAAATAATAAAAAAACCTGTGAAGGAATTAGAACCTGTCGGGTCATATATGAAGATGCTAAAAAATATGATGATATTGAATTGCCGATTATTAATGCAATTTATAATGTATTATATAATAATCATGAGCCAAAACGTGAAATTCAGCAGCTGATGAAACGAGAATTGAAAATTGAGGGGTAACGTTATTTGAATTATTTCATATTATATAGTGGTGATAATATGAAAGATGAAGATATTTTTTTAGATAAGGTTGTAAAGAAGACAAATGTTAATAAGAGTGAGATTTTAAAATTAGCTAATGATTTACAATCTAAAGATTTGAATAATGAAAATGACATTCGGGATTTTATTATTTCGGTTGCTAAAGTGACTAATAAATCAATTAGTCCTGGTAAGGTTGACAAGTTAGTTTCAATGATAAAAACTAATAAAATTCCCCGAGATATTGATAGGATGGTTTGAGATATTAGTGTAAAATAAACGATAAAAACAAGTGTTTTTAAGGTTGACTTATGGTATTATTTTATATATAATTGTCATTGCGGTTATAGAAGGGTGATTATTTTGAAATACAATTTACAATGGATTGTTAAGCATCGTGGAAAATTTGAATTTGAAGAAGGACTTACTTTTCCTTCAGAATTATTTGACCAATATGCACAAATTAATGACTTGAAGGACATTATTGTCTCAGGAACCGGTGATCTTGATTTAAAAGATAAACGTTTATATGTTAATCTTAATATCAAGGGAGCGATGATTCTTCCGTGTGCAATGACATTAGAAGATGTTGAGTATCCTTTTGAGATTAATTCAACTGAGGTGTTTGCTTTTGATAAACCTGATCCTCTTGAAGATGTTCACGAAGTGAAAAAAGATGTTGTTGATCTTACTCCAGTGGTATTTGAAAATATTATGCTTGAGGTACCAATGAGAGTAGTAAAAGATGATGCTAATATTAAGTCAGAAGGTAAAGGTTGGAAAATATTAGATAGCAGTACTAGTGAAAATAATGAAGAATACATTGATCCTAGATTAGCTAAACTAAAAGATTATTTTAAAGATTAAATAGGAGGTTATACTGATGGCAGTACCATTTAGAAGAGTTTCAAAGACTAGAAGAAATAAGAGAAGAACTCACGATAAGCTTACAGCACCAGCTGTAGTTGTATGTCCAGAATGTGGTGAATACAAAATGTCTCATAAAGTTTGTAAACATTGCGGTACTTACAAGGGACAAAAAGTTTTATAAGAAACAGCGCGTAAAGCGCTTTTTTTGTAGAAAAACCTAAAAAATAAAGATTTTTTTATACTCCATTTATGAAAGTATAAAAGTATTAAGGGATTTACAACAATACTGCAATAAATGAAAGAATTTTGTATACAAATTATGTTAAAAGAGTAGAACTATGGAAGATGACATTTGAAATATAGTGTCCTTTTTTGATGTAAAATGATATATTTTATCATTATATGTTTGTTTATGATTTATTGAAACGTTATTTGTTAAAAGTTTGTCATGTAAATGATATCCTTGATAAATGATGATAAAATAGGTATTCTTGTCAAAACTGAAAAAAATGACGATATTAGCTATGTATGATATAATTATCTATAAAGAGATCAATATATATGAATTTTAAGTATTATAAAAATGGTTAAAGAAAATGTTGAAATGAGTGTATTTGTCTTTTATAGAATGATCTGTTTTGTTTGTTATAAACATTAAATTTGTTCATCAAAACAGTTGAAAGAGGTTTATAGAAAAACAGAAAGAAAAATATCCTTGTTTAAATTGTATTTTATAATGATAAACTTTCAACCTAATTTGTTAAATAAAATGCAATTATTCTAAAGGAATAAATGAGATATGTAAAGGTTATGTAATGAATATAATAGCGATTAAAGAGAGTTTTGATATAATAAATCATCAATAAGAAAATTAAAATTATTGGATAGGAGAATGTACAATGAATGATATAATAAAATTTGTAAATAGGGAAGAATTTAGAAAATGGCTTTACGATCATTGTTTGTCTAATGATGGTGTTTGGCTTTTGTTTGGTAAAGCTGGTGGACCCAAAACAATAAAGGCAAGTGAAGCACTTGAAGAAGCTCTTTGCTTTGGATGGATTGATGGACAAATGAGAAGTATTGATGATAAAACTTATAAAAAATATTTTTCTATTCGTAGAAAAAATAGTAAGTGGTCAAGAAAAAATAAAGTATTGACTAAAATTCTTGAAGAGCAAGGGCTTATGACTGATTTTGGTAGAAATAAAATAGAAGAAGCTAAGAAAAATGGGCAGTGGGATGCTTCAAAATCTATTGAGATTACTGAGAAACATATTTTTTATTTATCTGCACTATTAGAAAAATATGAACCCGCCTATACAAATTTTCAAGCTATGCCATTGTCAGTAAAAAAAACCTATACAAGAGCTTATTTTGATGCAAAGACAGACGCTGGACGAGAAAAACGATTTGCCTGGATGGTGGACAGGCTTAACAAAAATTTAAAGCCGATGTAATTTTATATATTTATAAGTTACAATTTTGAGGTAGTGAATAAAATTATGTTCAATAAAAGGAATTATAATCATATTCCGACTGAATATGAAATGAGTAATTATATAAATAATGATTTATGGAATGATTTTTGTATTTATATGAAGGATAAATATAAGGTGATTCCTAGATTTGAATTTAGTAAATGCGGCTTAGAAAATGGGTAGAATATAAAATTTAAGAAAGGTAATAAATCTTTATGTACGATATATCCTAGGGAAAACTATTTTTGTATGATGATTGTTATTGGAAAAAAGGAATTATTGAAGAAATATTGCCAACTTTAAGTGTTGAGATACAGCAAATATATAAAGAGACAAAAGAAGGAAATGGTCAAAAATGGCTAATGATAGATTTGGAAGATAATGATAAAAGATATGAAGATGCAAAAAGAATGTTAGAAATTAGAATTAGCTAAATTGTAATTTGTGGAGGGAAATAAAATGGCGATTACAGTGAATATTTATTATAGTGGTGTAGATGGAAATGCAAAAAAATTTGTAGAAGAAATGGTTTCTAGTGGAGTAGTTGATGATATTCGTGAAGAAAAAGGTAATCTTAGATATGAATACTTTTTTTCAGTAAATGATAAAGAAACTGTATTATTGATCGATAGCTGGAAAGATCAGCATGCAATTGATCTTCATCATGCTTCACCTATGATGACAAAAATTATTGAACTTCGAGAGAAATATAACTTACATATGAAGGTAGAACGTTATGTATCTGATGAAACTGGAATTTCTGCAACAGATAAGGTATTTATAAAAGAATAGGATCATATTTTGTAAATACCTGGCATAATCATGTTATATAGGCAGATGATGGTGAAATTTTTATGTTTTTGTTATGCAGGTTTAAAATAGCTTTTTTTAATTTGTGGTATGAATTATTAAATATATTACAATAAACTTTATTTATGGAAATATAAGAATGTTAGTGAATTTTGATGATATTAACTGTATTCTTTTTGGAAGAAAGCTGTTTATAATGGGAAAGAGGAAATATTAAAGGCTGGAACTTGACATATTTGTATGAAAGGGTCTATATATTCTATCATTAATACTGGTGATAAAGATTTAGTGATATTTACAGTTGTTGTTGAAAGATAAATGAAAATTTTTATAATTTGATATTTTTTGCAAGCAGTTATTCTATATAAAATTAACTGCTTTTTTATGTAGAAAATTTTAACAATGAATTAAAAGAAGCGAATACAATGTTTCGTAAATAAAGCTAGCAATGACTTATAGTATCTATCATAAACATTTAAATCATACTAAAAATGAAATTATTAGAAGAACTAAAATAGAAAACATCAAACAATAGAGTGTTTTAATTCAAAAGAATCATTATTTTGGTTAATTATTTCTGTATATATTTTCTTATGACTGAAATACTAATCATTATTAAAATTATTTCATATATGCTTTATGAAGATTATAGAAAATATTTAATTGAAAATATAAGTGCTATACATTTTTTAGGAGTAGTTAGAGGTGATTTGAAAAGGAAATCAGCTAATGGTTTAAGAAATGGTGATATCAACAATAGTGGATTTACGAGAAGATAGATAAAATCTAGACTATTTTATACATAAAAATTGGGTCTATTAATAACATTTAGCGTTAATTGCCCTTTTTTTGTTTAAATGTCAAAAATGTCTTATTTGAAGAAAAGTCTATACAAAACTAATTAGAAAGTATATAATGGTGGTACGAAGTGTTAATTTGTGTTACTGAGTGTTAAAAAGTGGGTGATTAAAATGTTCATGGGTGAATTTAGACATAATATCGACGCCAAAGGGCGTCTTATTATTCCTTCAAAATTAAGAGAACAATGTGATGAGAGTGTTGTTATTACTCGTGGTTTTGATGGTTGTCTAGCTTTATATACCCAGGAAGGCTGGAATGATTATTATCAGAAGTTGCAGACATTGCCTAAAACAAAAAAAGAAGCACGTAACTTTGTAAGAATTATCACTTCAAGAGCTAGTGAATGTGAATTTGATAAATTGGGAAGAGTTAACATTCCTAATGTTTTAAGATTAGAAGGTAAATTAGAAAAAGAATGTATCATAGTAGGTGTTGGGGATCATGTTGAAATCTGGAATCAGACTTTGTGGGAGAATTACTATGATGCTAATAAAGATAATTTTGATGAAATTTCAGAGTCGTTAGATGGATTTGATTTATAGGAGAAGATAATGTTTGATCATATAACAGTATTATTGAATGAAGCAGTTGATGGTTTAAGTATAAAAGAAGATGGTATTTATGTGGATTGTACATTAGGTGGGGCTGGTCACAGCTGTGCTATTTTAAAACGTCTTACAACAGGACATTTATATTGTTTTGATCAAGATCAAACTGCAATTGAAGCAGCTTCAAGTCGACTAAGTGAGATAGGTGATAACTATACTATTATTTATTCCAATTTTGTTAATATCAAAACAAAATTAAATGCATTAGGAATAACAAAGGTAGATGGAATCCTATTTGATTTAGGTGTTTCTTCGCCACAATTTGATACTGGAGAAAGAGGCTTTAGCTATAATTATGACGCAAGATTAGATATGCGCATGGATGTTAGTAATCCTCTTGATGCATATACGATTGTTAATACGTGGTCATATGGACAGTTAGTAGAAATTTTATTTAAATATGCTGATGAAAAGTTTGCCAAAAGAATAGCTCGTAAAATTGAACAGGAGCGGGCAAATAAACCAATTGAGACAACATTTGAGTTAGTCAAAATTGTTAAGGAGGCAATTCCAGCAGCTGCTCGTAGAAAAGGTGGTCATCCAGCCAAAAGAACTTTTCAAGCACTTAGAATTGCAGTAAATGATGAACTGAATGTTTTTGATAGAGCACTAAGGGATTCGTTGGACTTATTAAATAGTGGCGGTAGAATTTCGGTAATTACTTTTCATAGTTTAGAAGATAAAATTTGTAAATATACTTTTAATGATGTGACAAAATTAAAAGACATACCACCTGGATTACCGGTTATTCCAGATTATCTATTACCTAAATATAAATTAGTAAATAAAAAAGCAATTATTGCTTCAAAAGAAGAATTAGAATCTAATCATCGTGCACATTCAGCAAAATTAAGAATAATTGAGAGGGTGTAATTATGAGACATAGAGTTAAAAAAACAAAATTTGAAGCTTTTTCACAAAGATTTTTAATCATTTCAATGGTTATCTTTGTTTTTGGAATTACTTATGTAAGATCATTGGAGTCCTCTTGTAATCAAGAAGCACAGCAGATAGAAAAGGAAATCAAGGTGCTCCAAGATGAGATAGATAGTTTAGAAATACAAAAACAGGAATTAGCATCTTTTTCACGTCTTAATAATGTTGCAGGTGGAAAAGGCTATACATATAGTAATGAATCTGTAGCTTCCTCTACTACAGAACAACCGACTGAATAAAAATGAGTCAGTTTAAAGGTGCAAAGATAGCTTACGTTGTCTTTGCACTAGTTATTTTTTCTTTAGTTGTAAATATTGTATATCTAGGTGTAACTGGTAAACACTTGATTAGCAGTGGTGATATAAAAGCGTTTGCTAAAAATAGAGGTAAAGTGGAAACGGTTGAGTATGCAACTAGAGGAGAAATTTATACTAGTGATAATGAGCTGATTGCATCAAATGTGCAAAAATTTAAATTAATTGCTGTTGTCTCTAGCAAAAGACCTGGCTATTCGAATAAAAAAGCTCATGTAACTAATGTTACAAAGACTGCTAATGAAGTAGCCCCAATTATTGGTATGGATCCAGTGGTAATGGCGCAAAAGATGCAGGAGGCTATTGATAAAGGTAAATATCAGGTGGAATTTGGAAATTATGGGAATAATTTAAGTGCTAATCAAAAAAAACAGATTGAAGAAACTGAGTTGACAGGATTAGAGTTTGAAGAAGCTACTTCTCGTAATTATCCATTAGGAGATTTTTGCAGCTATATTGTTGGCTATGCTAAAAATGTAGAAGAAAACAATATTAAAAGTCTTGTTGGAGAGATGGGATTAGAAGCAATTTATGATAAAACATTAGCTGGTAAAAATGGTTATAAAGTATATCAAAAAGATGCAAAGGGATATGTGCTGCCTAATGGGATTTTAAAACAAAAGGATGCTGTTGATGGTCAGGATATATATCTGACTTTAAATAGCTCTTTACAGCGTGATTTAGATTATTTATTATCTAAAGAAGCTGGTGAGGCACAGGCAAATAAAGCATCAGCAGTAGTAATGGAAGCTAAAACTGGTAAAATTTTAGCTTTATCGAGTTATCCATCATTTAATCCAAATGATCGTAATATTGAAGATTATAAAAATTTCTTTTTTGATACTGCTTATGAATGTGGGTCAGTATTCAAATCGTTTGTATATGCAAGTTCAATTGAAAATGGTTTATATGATGGCAGCGCTTTATACGAATCTGGCAAATATGATTATGGTGGCAGTCGCCCAATTAGAGACCACAATAATGGTGCTGGCTGGGGCAGTATTAGTTATGATGAGGGCTTTTATCGCTCAAGTAATGTTGCTATTTGTAATTTATTGGAAAAGGGTTATACAAATCGTGATGAACTTATAGATACATATGAAAAACTTGGTTTTTTTCAATCTAGTAATATTGATGGTTTTGATTCAACATCAGGAGTAGCTTTATATAAAAAGGATAAAAGTCGAGCTGCTTATTTAACAACAGGTTTTGGTCAAGGTTCGACAGTAACGATGGTACAGCTGCTTCGAGCTTATAGTGTATTTGCCAATGATGGTAAAATGGTTGAACCGTATTTAGTTGATCGAATCGTTGATAAGGAAAATAATGAGGTTACATACAGTGGGAAAACTCAGTTTTCTCAAAAGATATTTTCATCATCAACTGTATCAAAAGTACGTGATTTATTAAAGGGCGTAGTGAGTGAAAGTATGGGTACAGCAAAAAAATTTGCTCTTGATAATGGGGTACAGATTATAGGTAAAACGGGTACTGGACAAATGGTTGGTGAAAATGGTGTTTATTCGACTACTGATTATACTAAATCATTTGCTGGAATGGCTCCATATGAAGATCCTCAAATCGTTACAATCGTTGTTTTCCAAGGTCCTGATAATGATACAACAGCACATCAGGCTAATATTATTAAAAATATTGTTCCCACTGCTCTTTCTATAGTTTCTTCCTATAATACGGTTGATAATGAAACACCAGCAGAAGAATATAAGTTAGATTCATATGTAAATCAAAGTGTTAATTTTGTTAAGTCAAAATTAGAATCTAAAACATTAAATGTTCAAGTAATTGGAAATGGTACAACAGTTCTTGAACAATTTCCAGAAGCTAAATCAAAAGTTACCAAAAATGATCGTGTTTTTATTAAAACTGAGTCGTCTGATATTATATTACCTAATTTTACAGGCTGGTCGCGTAAAGATGTATTGACGTTTGGTTCCCTATCAGGAATAAATATTACTATTGATGGTGGTAATAGTCTTGTTGCTGGTCAAAGTTTACCGGAAGGTACGATTTTACATAATGGAGATGCGCTAACTATTACGTTACAGTAAGGTCTAATGACCTTACTTTTTTCATATATTATAGGGGTGATAAGATGATATATGAAATAACTAAACATAAAATAAAATGGGTAAAAATTATGACGATCTTGATTGTAATTGCAATAATTTTAAAAATTGGTTATATTCAAATTATTGATCGTGTTAATATTTACAATAAAGCTGTAGATTTATGGCAACGTAGTTTTCCAGTTGAGGCGAATAGAGGATTAATATTGGATAGTGATAATAATATTTTAGCGACAAATTTAACTACATCGTCTTTAGTAGTTGTTCCCAGTCAAATTAAAGATGTTGCCTTAACAGCTGAAAAATTAGCTGATATTTTAGATGTCGATGTTAAAGTTATGCAGGAAAAATTGAGTAAAAAAGTATCTATTCAGCGAATTCAGCCAGAAGGACGTCAACTAGATGATGAGGTTGCGGCTAAAATAGATCGCTTAAAGTTACCAGGAGTCTATTTGATTAAAGATACAAAGAGATATTATCCTAAAGATAACTATTTAGGACAAACATTAGGGTTTGTAGGAATTGATAATCAAGGTTTGCTAGGATTAGAATTAAAATATGATAGTTATCTAAATGGTAATAATGGAAGTATTGATTATTTTATGGATGCTAAAAGCAATCCACTAACTTTATATCCCAGTGTTTATAGTGCTCCAACTAGCGGTTTTAATCTGCAATTAACGATTGATGGGGATATTCAAGATATTGTTGAACGTGAGTTAAACAATGCGTATGATACTTATAATCCTGATGGAATATGGGCTTTGGCAATGGAACCAAGTACAGGTAAAGTACTAGCAATGGCTTGTAAACCAGATTTTAATCCAAATGATTATCAAAGTGCGGATAAAGATGTTTACAATCATAACATCCCAATCTGGAAGACGTATGAGCCAGGATCAACGTTTAAAATAATTACTTTTTCTTCAGCTTTGAATGAAAATTTATTTGATATGGATAAAGACACTTATTTTGATAAAGGGTATGAAATTGTTAGTGGTGCAAGAATCAAGTCATGGAAAAAGGGCGGTCATGGACTTCAAACCTTTAGAGAAGTACTGCAAAACTCTTCCAATCCTGGTTTTGTAGAAATCGGTCGTCGACTTGGTAAGGATAAATTGTATGAATATGTAAAAAAGTTTGGGTTAACAGAAAAAACTGGTATTGATCTGCCAGGTGAATCAAAGGGAATCATGTTTGATTATGATGCCTTTAATGAACTTGAACAGGCAACAGTGTCTTTTGGACAAGGAATTTCAGTGACTCCAATGCAGCTGGTAAGAGCAGTGTGTGCCTGTGTTAATGGGGGAACATTATATCAGCCTTATTTGGTTGATAAAATAATTGATAGCTATACTAATGATGTTATATATGAAAAAAAGCCTGAAGCTGTTCGTAACGTAATCAGTGAGGAAACATCCAAAAAGGTTCGAGACGCTCTTGAAACTGTAGTAACAGATGGTGGGGGTAAAAATGCTTATATTGATGGATATCGAATTGGTGGAAAAACTGGAACAGCTCAAAAGGCGGTAAATGGAAGTTATGTAGATGGTGGTTATATTTTATCTTTTATTGGAATTGCACCAATTGATAATCCTAAAATTGTTCTATACGTAGCTATGGATAATCCTAAAAATTGTGTACAGTACGGGGGAACTACAGTTGCACCAATCGCAAGAAAGATGTTAGTTGATATTTTGCCGAGTATGGGAATTGAAAAGGTTTCTTCACAACGGCAGAAGGCTTATACATTTATGGATACTAAGACTATAAAGATAGAAAACTATATTGGTAAAAGCAAAAAAGAAGTTAGTAGTTCAGAACTAAAATTTAAATTTATAGGTGAGGGAGATAAGGTGATTGATCAATTGCCACGGGTAGGAGAGTATGTCGAAGTGGGGTCTACAGTCGTAATTATGTTAGGTTAACTGACATGATAAATGTATCAAACGTATCAAAATACAATTGATATTTATCATAGCAACAGTCAAATATAACCATTTACAGTATTACACATGAATGATTGCTTCATTAGTTTAGATGTTATGCCTGACTGTGCTAATAGAGTTGGCTAATTATGTAAAGAAGCTGGTATTAGTGTACAAATAACAATGGTTGAAAAAACCTTGATTCATAAAAAGGCAATGGTTATGAATCAATTAATGATGGATGATAGATTTTCAACAAGAATTCAAAAATATTTAGAAAAATAAAATGACCTATATATATACTATAAGTCATTTCTATAGAACTTTAACAATTTAATAAAATTACTTACACAAATTTCTTGACATTTCCCATTACTAATTACTTTCATCTATTCTTTGTTTAAATACTTCAAATTCATCTTCTTCAAATATATATTCATATATTAATTCAATTTGTTTTTCACTCAACCCTTCTACCCATTTACTACAGTCTTGATGATATT
>JAETPY010000041.1 GCA_021770925.1 Erysipelotrichaceae bacterium
GGATTAAGGACAGAGATGTGATCACATTTAATATTGAGGATATTTTCGATAAAGAGTTTTAACATAAAGATACAGTCAGGATCCAAGTCATCATGGAGTAAATATTTAAATAAGATATCGTTTTTAAAATCATTATAAAATTCTTTTGTCATAAAAAATACCTCCTAATAATATATACAAAAGAATTATTCATTTTACTTTAAAAATTTGCAATAATCATTGATAAGAGGTCTGACAGTAGTGGCTAAAGAAAAATGATAGCTATTAAAATATTTACGAATAACATTATCAAAGATTTTAGAAAGCATATCAGTTTTCTTTGATCTGAAACGGGTATAAGAAAAAACCTTTTCTAATTGAGCTTGCTGGAATTAAGGAAACAACAAATGCAGGCTTTTCCTGGTAATTCTTCTTTATATTTAGAATTGACAAGACATATGATAGAAGAGAGGATAAAAGATAAGAGCAAATCTTTTTTTAACTTCAAGAGCATTAAAAATACCAGGTTCATAAAAAGATGAAGAAAATGAATTTATCAAGTTACATAGTTTTGAAATAGATGATAACATATAAGTGCATTCCTTTTGTGATTTCTAGACACTTATATTGCAAGGGGTGCTTTTATATTGAAAAAGCATTAATAAAATCAATATAATTTTGATTTTAATATATACACTTTCATCTGAGTACTGCCCTTCTATGAAGGATTGGATCAGATGAAACTTGAACTGCGAAACTTGAGTTAATATTTAAATTTTTGTCAGTACTTCAACTAAATCAAGATTCCATAACAATGATCAATTTCATGTTGAATTATTTGAGCCAAATAATCTTGAAATGTTTTTATCTTCTTTTTAAAATTCTCATCAAAATACGCAATCTTTATCTTTTCATAACGTTTAGTTTTCTTGACGCCTTTATGTGATAAACATCCCTCCTCTGTTTCATATAACCTGCCTGATGTCTTTAAAACTACTGGATTTATCATCACTAGATATTTGTCATTATCATTAACTACAATAATATTTTTATTTACCCCTATCATGTTGGCAGCCATTCCAACGCATTCTTGTTTATGAGCTTTAATTGTATCCAATAAATCTTGAACAACAGATAGATCTTCTATTGTTGCCAAAACTGATTTTTGACTTAAACTGAACTGATCTGTAACTATTTCTTTAATCATTTTCTTCCTCCAGATTTTCATCTTTAATATATTCTTTTAACAATGATGCATATTCTTTTACTAATGAGCTGGAATATATTTTTTGTCCCGCCTGATTTTTAACGATCTTCCATAATATTGAGGCTGCTTTAAGCTTATTTTTATACATATTATTTTGTGAATCTTTACAAAAATCTTTTAAAAACTGATTCCATTGACATGAAGAATTATCATATTTAGCATAATCGCTTTGGCCTTGATAAACCGCTAATAAATCATTAATAGTAAAATTTTCATCTTGTTCATTTCGTGCTTTTTTTAGGGCAGCAGCCATATCAGCAGTAAATTTAAAATTCGAAATTCCGGTGATTTCAGAGAAATATTCACGAAAACGACCATTCATTACAAAACCACATTCCAATACTTTAGTATCTAAAGTTAATTCAACATCCTTCTTTTTCACCTTTTTCCTTTTAACTGGTTTAATTATTTTACCATTAAAATATTCCTTAATATTATTATTCAATTCTGCTTTTGTACCATTATGTGCAATACCATATTGTTTACAAATTTGTTTCAATTCTTCTCGATACCAGTAATACTGGCAAAATTGACTATAACTTTTTATATTTTCAAAATCTGGACGTTTCAAATGCATATATAATATCGGAAACGGATTCCCCTGTTCATCTAAATCACTGCGTCGATAAACAACAAACCCCATATGTTCATAAAAACCCTGTGCCTGAAAATTTTGCTCATTTACGCATACTTCACTAACTTTATAGTGATTAACTGCTTCCATTACTAATTTTTTTCCTATTCCATTCCCACGATTTTGAGAATCTACAAATAACATTTCTAATTTTCCAGCATTCACCCCCATGAAAGCAATTGGATGATCAGCCTCTACTGCAATGAGTAAAACAGGAATTTTCTCAATCGCCAAAGGAACATATTTACTGATATTAATTATATCATCTTCTGATAAAAAAAGATGTGTACTTCGCACTGATGACTCCCAAACTTGACAAAGTTTTCTAATAAGAGATTCATCACAATTACTAACTTCTTTGATTTCCATTGCTACTCCCCCTCAAATATAATGTATATCACAATATTTAAAATTCTACTTTTATTCAAACAATATCTGCTAATTTCTTTTTATGTACATTGATTTCACCAAATATCATAACATATTCGTTCTAAATTCTTATTTTATCATTTAATATTTCAACAATAAAAGATCATTAATAACATTCTTCAACTATTTCCTAGGAAATTTTTAATAAATAATTAAATCATTTCCACAATTATTAATAACCTTTAGCACATCATCGTACTTTAATGATATTGTAGCGTTGTTATCGTTAGGATGAAATAATAAACGCATCCCAACCAATTCTTGATCAATAACCACCTTTACTCTTCCTGTATCATTAATTATTCCTAATAATGATACTGATCCTGGCAGCAGGTTCAAATACTCTTTCAATTCTTCCTCACTAGCAAAATGAAGCTTCCTGCTATTTAATTTTTTTGCTAGAGCTTTAAGATCAGCCCTTTTGTTACCCTTCAGTATATACAAAAAATATTTTTGATCGTCATTTTTTAAAAACAAATTTTTAACTCCTGTTCCCTCCATCATATCTTCAATAAACATTGCTTCCTTTACTGTAGCTACCGGCTGATGTTCTAATTTTTGATATTCTATTTTTAAATTTTCTAAATACTTATATACATTCATACACTTTCTCCATTTACAACAATTGTTATGTTTTAACCAGCTTTCCTTAATTCATAACTAAAGCCATATTTAAGAATATAATCCTCTAATGTCCAATCATTATCATAAATGATTTTTGCTGCTTTTTTTCCAACATAACGAAAATGCCAAGGCTCATTAGCTGTACCAGTAAGTGATGACTGATTTTTAGGATAACGTAAAATAAAGCCATATTTATACGCATTTTTAATAACCCATTTATATTCTTCGCTATCTCCAAAAACCAATCTTTTTTTATCAATTACACTTTGACTAGTTAAATCGATTCCTAACCCTAATTGATGTTCACTTGATCCAGGTTTTGCTACTAATCCAGCAGCTGTAACTGCATCATATTTTTTAAAATATTCATTATATATTTTAGTTTGACTCTCGTAAGAGCGATAACCGCTATTCAAAACTAAATGATAATTCTGTTTTAAAGCATCTTGATACATTTCTTCTAATGCTTCTGCAGTTTCTTTTCTTAATTTTCTATTTTCTGTATCAGGAGCAATTGGGATATTAGGTTCAACTAAATCTTTAGGTTCATAATCTTTTGGTAAAACAAATCCTTTTTTTATTAAAATCAAAGTATTTTCAGGATCTAATATTTCATATTCATCGGTTGCTTTATTTTTAGCATCAATAAAGGGATAAGTAGTCGATAAAACCGCTTGAACTGGTTCTTTACCTGAAGCTATGTACTCTGGAATATCTTTAAAAAACATTCCTTTTATATTTAAATATGGTTTTATTTTTATGTAAGAATATTCATTATTAATAATCATTTTAAAATCTTCTATTTCTGCAGTTTTCATTAACTGCATCATTTCTTTATAACTATATTTAAGTTTTTTTAATTGTTGATAGCAGTCCTGATAAAATGTATCAATATATTTAATTATATCCTTTTTTGATAAATCTTTTTTATACTTTTGATAAGCCTGATATTCTAAATAATGGTGATGATTAGATATCTTATTCCATTCATTAATATCAATTATTTCATCAGTTTTTAAAATACGTTCAATATCTTCATCATCAAGATTTAAAATAATACTTTGTTCACTAAAATTATATCCCTTTACTATTAACAAAATTCGATCATAGTTAAAAACAGCAACAGTTGATAAAACAACTACAACTGCCAAAATAATAATAATAATTTCATATGAAATCCTTTTTTTCATTTTATGCCTCATCTTTTTCTTCAAACCAGTTTCCTCCTATATATACCTTTGGTAAACGACTTCCTATCTGGCATAATATCTCATTACTTATAGTTTTTGTTACCTGAGCTAATTGTTCAATACATATTTCATTATGACCATCTATTCCAATAATTGTCACTATCTCATTATTACTAAGATCATTTACTTCACTAACATCTATTAACATTTGATCCATACAAATACGTCCTACGATTGGACATTCTACACCTTTAACTAGCACATAGCCATTTGTAAATAATTGTCTAGGTAAACCATCTCCATAACCAATTGGAATGGTTGCTATTATACTATCACGTTTGGCTTGATAAGTTAACCCATAGCCAAGATTGGCTCCTTTAGGGAGATCATGAATCATTGCAATCCGAGCTCTAATTGATAAAACTGGTTTTAAATTAAGTTTTTCTTTTAAGTAATCATTTTTGTTTGATTTAACTCCATACATAAAAATACCAATTCGTACATAATCACATTTAATTTCTGGATAATTGATTAAACCATAACTGCTTTGAATATGTATTTTATCTACTTTATAATGTTTTCGCTTTATTTGATTAATTAACTGATAAAAATCTTTTATTTGTTTTTTTGTATATAAAATATCATATTCTTTATTACTATCACTTACACATAAATGAGTAAAATATCCTTTAATGTGTAAATTTTGATACTTATAAAGTTTAATAATTTTTTCAAAATCATTAATTTCAAAACCTAAACGATGCATCCCACTATCAATCTTTATATGAACATCAAGATGATATCCACATTGACTAAGTGTCAAAGCATGATCATAATCTACAATACTTTGAATCAAACGATACTTATTCAATTCCTTTGCTCTTATTGGGTGTGTATACCCTAAAATCAAGATCTCTCCATCAATCCCTGCTTTACGTAATTTTATTCCCTCATCTATAGTTGCTACAGCATATGCATCAATGCCCATCTTTTGACAGTAATTCGCTACAGCAATCAATCCATGACCATATGCATCAGCTTTAACGACTGCCATTAATGATGTCCCTTCATGAAGTAATGTCAATAATTTACTAAGATTATATCGAAGAGCATCTAAATCAATTTCTATCCAGCTGCGGCTAGTTAACGTACTTATCATAACCCTTTTTCCTTTCATATTAAAATAAAAATTTCGTAAAAAACAGCTCTTTATTTAGTATAATCCTGTCCATCCTTAAGACCTATTTTGATAATTCGATCTATTAATTTGAAAAAATCATAACCTATCCCTTTCATCATCTGCAAAAAGCGACTATGTGTAGTGAAACCTGGAATAGTATTTACCTCATTAAAATAAATTTCACCTTCAGATGTTAAAAACATATCTACACGGGCAAAACCCTGACAACCTAGTGTACGATAAATTAACATTGCAGTATTTTGTATTTTTTTAGCCATTGATTCATCAACTCTTGCAGGTAAATGAATTTTTGATGTTTTAAGCGTATACTTTTCATGATAATCAAAAAATCCACTTGATAATTCTATTTCATCAATTAATCCTGCTTCTAAACTATCATTACCTATAATTGCACAGCCTACTTCTTTTCCTAAAACAGCTTCTTCAATAATAACTTCATTATCATACTTGAAAGCATAGTTGACCGCCTGCTCTAACTGATAATTATTTAATACTTTTGAAATACCATACGACGACCCTGACTTAACAGGTTTTACAAACAATGGAAACTGGAGCTTACTAACCTCTTTACTATAATTACTATTATTCTTTATAACAATAGCATTAGCTACTTTTATGCCCTGATTTTTTATTAGTTCATGTGCTCTTTGTTTATCCATACATAATGCAGATGATAATACTCCACACCCAATTATAGGAATATTTGCTAACTGCATTAATCCTTGAACTGTTCCATCTTCACCGTTTTTCCCATGTAGTATTGGAAACGCAGCATCTAAATGACAGTATTTAATTTGGTTTGTACCAATCTCCATTATCGCTTGACACTTCGGGTTTAAACAAACACATATACTAGTATTCCTTTCTAAATACCAAGTGTCATTAACGATCTTATCAATATCTCCTTGATAATGGTACCATTTACCTTCTCTAGTAATTCCAATCATATACAATTCATATTTATGATGTGGAAAATACTTTATAACTGCACCTGCCGATTGTAAAGACACCTCATATTCACTTGAATTTCCACCAAATAAAACTGCAATTGTTTTTTTCTCCATATTATATCCTCCCTTCAAAAGAAAAACACTTTTACTGATATCTATATGATATCTAAAATAAAAGTGTTTTTTTTAATATTTCCATATAAAAATATAACAGAATTCTTATTTTTTCCTAACAATAAAAACAATCATAAATTTTAGTTAAAAAATCACCTAAATAGTTATCATGATCAAATTAATCATCTAAAAAATTAGAGTACCGCCCCTAAACTAATCTTCGATTCATCCATCTACCACTTTTATATCGCCAAACAAAGAAAACACAACGTACTATCCAATCAATAAACATAGCAATCCAGACACCTAATAAACCAAGATTCATATATTGGCCTAAAATATAACTAAAACACAATCTGAAAATTAACATTGAAACAGCTGATACTATCATTGTAAATTTTGCATCATTAGCTGCTCTCAAAACATTTGGAAAAGTAAATGATAAAGGCCAAACAGTTGCACCAACAACAGCATGTAGAAAAATACATTGATATGCTAAATCAGTAGTTTTAGATGAAAGTGAATAAAAAGTCAGCATGACAGGTGTTGCTATAACTAAAATCACAATTAATATAGCCATAGAAAGATACGTAATTTTCATTAATTTTTTTACATAATATCTAGCCTGCTTATAATCATCAGCACCAACACATTGTCCAATTACAGTAACCATCGCTAAAGACATTGCCATTCCAGGAATAATCTGCATCTGTGCTAAATTATTAGAAACAGCATTTGCAGCAATTGAGTAAGTACCGAAAGAAGCAATTAAACTCTGAACTAAAATCTTACCAAATTGAAACATTCCATTTTCCAACCCTGAAGGAATTCCAATCTGCAGGATTTTTTTAATATAAACCAAATCAAATTTCCAATGCAAATAATCATCTATACAAATATCCAAATCTTTATGACTTAGAGTTTTCAAGATAGCACAGCAGGCTGCTGCTCTTGCAATCAATGTTGCTAAAACAGCTCCAAAAACTCCCCATTTAAAAACAAAAATAAATATTGCATTTAAAATAATATTAATAATGTTCATAACAGCACTATTGATCATTGAAATTTTAGAATTCCCAATAGCTCTAAATAATGCAGCTCCAGAATTGTATAATGCAATAAAAGGATACGACATAGCTGAAAATAAAAAGTAAATTTCTGCATTTTTCATAACTTCAGCTTCAACATTGCCAAAGATTAAATGTAATAATGCTGTATTAAAAATAATCACAATAATCATGATAACTACCGAAATTACGGCTGTAATTAAAATCAGCTGTTTAGCTGAATGTTTTGATTTATTTACTGCTCCTTGTCCAATAAACTGGGCTGCTACAACAGCTCCACCAGTTCCTAAAGCTGAAAAAATATTGATTAAAAGAATATTTATACCATCGACTAAAGAAACTGCAGATACAGCTGCTTCCCCTACGCTGGCTACCATAACTGTATCAAAAAAACCAACCATAATAATTAATAATTGTTCTATAACAAGTGGAACAATCAATTTTTTCAAGTCCTTATTACTAAATAACATATATAATCGCCCCCTACGTAGACATATTATACGCTTATCTATTTTTAATAGTAAACACTTTCTATTTCTGAAATACAAAAATTATTTTAATTTTCAATTTATAAAAAAGATTGTAATAGTCCTAAACACTGATAGTTTAGCCATTTTCATTACAATCTTTTTAAAATAAAAATTTTACTTTTTCTCACTAATATAATTATCAACTTGTTTTTCTAATATACCAAATGAAGATGGTCCTGTAGATAAAATCACATCATGGAAATCTACAGCCGAAAATTTAGTACCCAATTTTTCTTCTGCCTTATCATAAAGATCCTGGAACAAGAAACCAGATAAATAATATTGTAGATAATTTGTTGGTGTTTCTATAAATAAATTATATTGTTCAAGCATAGTATCTTCACTTGCTTCACCAAAATTATTTTCCCAATATTCTTTATATTCATCATAAGTCCATCCATCATAATGAATTCCTATATCCATTAAAGCTACGAATACAGCAGTCAAACGATCATTTAGACTTTTATATTCCAAAAGTGATTTATCTTCTACTGGAGCATATTTATAACCATTCCATTCAACATAAGTAGCCCATCCTTCACTATAACCATTATAATCAATTAAATAACGAACGGTAGGAATATTTTTTTGCTGTTTGAAATACGTATGCTGATACATATGTCCAGGATATCCTTCATGTTCAATTGTATCAAATAAAGTTTGTGAATATTCACCATTAATATATATTAACTCTGGTGTATCTATAGAAGCATCAATTTTCCCCTGTAAATAAGCAGCTGGAGAAAAGTTATCTTTCCAAGCATCTGGAACCGTAATAATTTCATAATTCAAATTATCAATTTGTGGAAAATCTTCAGGTATAACTGTCTTTAAATAATCTAATGTTTGCTCTACAGAAGTAAAATCAGAATATACTATATCAGAAAAACCTGATACCTGAGATAAATCAGGATTATTTTTTATTAATGTCATTGCTTCTTGAAATAATTCTTTTTTCTTGTTTTCCAAATACTCTTTTACTTCATTAACAGTCATATCTGTTCCAACTCTACCTTGAAGCATAGCTTCATAATATTCTTTACCATTAGGACTAAAATATAATCCTTTATTTTCGGAATTTGTTGGAGTGATTGTTTTCAATTCTTCCTCTAAACCTTTATATGCATTTTTTAGGTTAACAGATACTAATTCTTGATTTTTTTGTTTAGCAGCAGCTTTTTCTTCATCATTTAAAAAGTCTATTTGATCGATTCTTTGATTGATTCGATCAATTAAGTAATTATCACTTTCACTAGTATAATTTTGACACTGTTCTATCGTCTTATCTAAAATATTTTTAGCTAAACCAGAATTATTTTCCTGGCGTTTTTTTTCAATTTCTGCATAATTTAAAAACGTTTCTTCAGCAGTTTCTAAAATATGAAAATAACTATCTAAATCATTTTGACGTTCAAATGTATACTCACTTAAAAGTAATGGTAATTGAGCCTGAAAGCTAATAAAACTTCCTAAATAACTATTATCTAAATAATAATAATCATATTGATACGCACCTCTTTGTAGAGAATCAACCAAAATATCATATGTTAATTTTTGACTTTTAGATAATTTATCATAATCAAATGATTTTAATTCTTTAAGAATTTTTTCGCATTCTTTTTTACTTTCTTTATAATCATCTTCATCACTATATGGTAAATTCAACAGTTCTTCTTTAAAACCAAAATTACCTGGATTTTCAAATGTAAATTCAAGATTCATATCATCATCTGCCATTAATAAAGCTGGCAGTTTTTCGACATAAGCATCGAAATCTTTTGTTTTTGTTACTGTTTTAGTTTCCTCTTGTGTACACCCTGCTACATTTAAGACAATTAACAATCCTAAAACAACGGATATAATTTTTTTATAATTTTTCATTTTATCAACATTCCTTTATATAATATATACATATATTATAACCTAAAATCTTATCATTTCCACTATTGATATTATAATTTTATGAATTGCAATTTTATATATTCAATATACTTAAGATTACATTTATAAAAAACAGGTCTAATCTTGTTTATCCTAGACTGCACCTGCCTATATGATATAAGTCTACAAGTTTATCACTTTTTTCATAAATAATACAAACACTTCTTTTCTGCCTTGATAAAAATACTTATTATATCATCGTCTATCAGCCCAATAAACTAACATCAAATAATGTTCTAAGATAGACAGAAAATAATAAACTATGATATTTCATCAATAGAAAAAAACAATATTTATGTGACTTTGTAATTGACTTTGACATGATTTTCTATTACTAAACCATATCTTTATGTTTATTAGACCTCTGTTTTAAATCATAAAATGATTATTTTTGATTATAAATCTAGTATTTTACAAACTCTGCCATCTTACCAATAATTATAGCTTTGGAATTATATCCATGACCAATTTCATTTGTTTTTATTATTGGTAAATCATCATTTACATAAGCTCTAACTAATTCCGTCATTGCTGGAACACAACTTAGATTTTCCATTTCTGTAAAAGTACCTAAAATTATTCCATTAATTTTTTCAAACACCCCCATTTGTTTTAATTGGCTTAAATAAGTTATCATTTTGCTAACTGTCCCACTTCGAGCTTCAAGCAACAATATTTTATTATCCATACAAGGCCAATACTCTGTCCCTGCTAATTTTAATAAACATCTAATATTTCCACCTACAACAATTCCCTGCATATAATCACCTTGAATAAATTCATAATTAAAAGAATATAAATCTTCTTTATTTTGAAAAAAAGTATTTGAAAAATTATTTACTTGCATTTTACTATCTTGAGATATTAAATTTCGTATTTGATATAAAACTGATTTATTCTCTGTTTTAGCATAAATAGCATTTATAATTGTAGTTAAATCACTATATCCCCAAAACAACTTATGACTTCTTTTAATGATTTCAAAATTTAAATGGGACAGGACTTCATTAGCAATATCTCCTCCAGATATATCAAAAACAGCTTTAATCTCTTCGTTTTGATAAAAGTCCATCAATGCCTTAGCTCTATATTTTCCACAATCATTAAAAATCATTTCTTTTTCATATATATACTTACTAAAAACAGGTTCTAGTCCCAATTGAATCAAAGTATTTTTTAAAAGATTTATCTTATTTTGACTTTCATTTTGTAAACCGTTTGAACAACAAACTATTCCGATTTTATCATTAATTTTCATTCAAATTACCTCTTTTTCTATAAATATACAATCAATATTATAACTAATAATTGTTTTTTCATCATTAAATAAAGCAGAAATTAAAACAAAAAGGAATCACAAGCTGGAATAAACTCGTGATTCTTATTATTTTATAGAAATCTAAAATTATTTCTATTCTCTGTGTAAAGAAATCTCATTAACAAAAATTTTATATTTTTGATAATTACTATCAATAAAATCTACTGTCCCATCTTCATTTAATTTAGTAAAAGTTACTAATCCATAATCTTGAAACTGTACTCGTTTATTTTTTAAATAGGATATATTATTTGCATAGTCAAGAATTTGATCATAACAATCCTGCTGATAAAGATTATAATATATTTTAAAATATGTTAAAATTGTAATCATAATTGGCTTGATTAAATAATCTTGTCCCATTTTCATTTTCATTGATGCGTATTCGCCACTTATTGAATTTACATTTAAACCAATTCCAACAACCACTGCATACAATCCATCTTGATGTATAGCCTCAACCAAAATTCCACAAATCTTCAAATCATCAACATAGATATCATTGGGCCATTTAATTTTTCCTTTTATTCCATATCGATCTAATAATTCAACAACACTACAAGAAGCAATCTGCGCCATTTTATACAGATCCTGTGAATCATTAAATTCCTTAATAAGAATACTCATCAATAAATCTTGTCCCTTTTGACTTTCCCAAATATGTCCATTTCGTCCATGTCCAGCAGTTTGATGATTGCATTTTACTACGCTAAAATTAGGTAATTTATTTATATTTCTTTTAACGTATTCATTGGTTGAATCGACCTCATCCAACTCAATATAATTCATACTGACACCTCTTATCTTTATTTATTATACAACAGAACAAATCTTTGTACAATTATAACTGTTATAATGGATAACCTATTTTATAATATAGTTAAGTCAGTATTCTAAAAATTTAATTGTTTTTTTATCCGCATAAATAAATACGTTGAAAGAATCACTGCTACAACTTCCGCAATTGGAAAAGATAACCAAATTAAATCAATATTTTTAAATAATGATAAAACATATGCAGTTGGTAATAAAATAAATAATTGCCTGATCAATGATGTTAACAAACTATATGTACCTTTACCTATTGCCTGAAATACCGCACTGCATACAATTGAATAACCAGCAAAAATAAAATGTATTGCAATTATTCTAAGTGCTGTTGTTCCAATTTTAATCATTTCTGGTGAAGCATTAAAAAATGCTAGTAAAGTTTGTGGCATAAATTCAAAAATAATTACTCCTACGATCATTATAGCAGTTGCATAAATTATTGCTAATTTAATTGTTTTAAACATTCTTTCTTTTTTCTTAGCCCCTAAATTATAAGCAATAATTGGAATCATTCCATTATTTAATCCAAAAATAGGCATAAAAACAAAACTTTGTAATTTAAAATAAACCCCAAATACAGCTGTAGCAGTAGTGGAAATGGCAATTAAGATAGTATTCATTCCAAATGTCATTATACTTCCGATAGATAACATAATGATTGAAGGAATTCCTACAGAATAAATTTGTTTAATTATATACCAATCAGGCTTAAATCTTTTAATTATAAAAGTTATATCATGATTGTATTTTATATTAAAAATCAATGCTAATATAAAAGCAATTATCTGACCTGTTACTGTAGCAAGTGCAGCTCCTGCTACTTCCATTCTAGGCATTCCAAACATTCCAAAAATAAAAATCGGATCTAAAATAATATTAATAACTGCTCCTATACCTTGTGTTAACATCGTAAACATCGTTCTACCAGTTGCCTGTAGTAATCGTTCAAATAAAAACTGTCCAAACAACCCAAATGAACAGCCCACAACTATCATTCCATACACTGTCCCATAACTTACTATCTCCTGATTAGTTGTTTGAATCCTAAAAAAGAAATTTGACATTGATAAACCAATAATCATAAATATTAATACAGTAATAATATAAATAAAAATCGAGTTCGTTGCAGTTTTATTAACATGATCCTGATTTTTCTCTCCTAGACTTCTAGACAATAAGGCATTAACACCTACTGCCGTTCCACCAGCAAAAGCAATCATTAAATTTTGTAATGGAAAGGCCAGCGAAACAGCGGTTAGTGCATTTTCACTAATTTGCGCCACAAAAATACTATCAATTATATTATACATTGCTTGAACAAGCATCGAAATAATCATTGGCAAAGACATTGAAATCAACAGTTTATTTACAGGCATAACCCCCATCTTATTTTCAGCTGTCATTAATAATTACCCTCTAAATATAATTTAGCAATTATATCTACCACATTATCAATTCCTAAATCACTATTAATTGTTAAATCAAAATTCTTTAATTGTCCCCATTTTTTAGTTGTGTAATAATTATAATAATTACTTCTTGCCTTATCTTTTTTCATTACATATTTTTTATAGTCTTCATGTTTTTCCTGATAACTTTCTTTAACACGACGAACTCTTGATTCCAATGGTGCATGAATAAAAACTTTCAATACATTATCATAATCTTCCAAAATATAATCGGCACAGCCGCTAACAATAATACAAGCATCATAATTTGCAAGATGTCGAATAATCTTTGACTGCATTGTAAATACCTGATCATTCAATGGTAATGTAAATGCACTTGATGATAAACTATACATAAATCCTGATGCCTTTTCTTCAGATACTTTTCTAATTACATCAACATTAAATCCCATTTCCTTAGCTGCTAAATCAATAACCTCATTATCATAATAAACAAGTCCTAATTTTTCAGCCACTTTTTGAGCAATAAGACGGCCTCCTGAACCATATTCTCTAGCTATAGTTATAACCTTTTTACTCATAAATACTACCTCCTCTATATTTTATATTCTAACATAATTTAACTTATGTTACTAATTTTCTCGTATTATAAAAAAGATAAAGAATAATTAATTACTCTTTATCTTATCAATACAGTTATCATTAATCTTTCTTTGTAAATATACCCCCAAAACAAATGCCGCCAGCTCTCCAATTGGAAAAGCCCACCAAATCATTGTATCAGCTTTATTAAATAATGTGAAAATCCATGCAGTAGGCAATGTTACAATAATCAATCTAACTAATGATAATGTTAGTGACTTTATTCCATACCCCAAAGCTTGAAAAATCCCCTGAAAAGCAATATTAACACCTGCAAATACATATCCTAATGGAACTATCTGTAAAGCTAAAAGAGTCATTTCTGTTAGCTCTTTATTTAAAGAAAACGTTTTAGCCAACCCACTAGCAAACACTTCTAAAAATAACATTCCTATCACCATTAAAACCAGTGTATAAATTATTCCATATTTAATTCCATCTTTAACACGCTTTTTATCCTGTTTACCATAATTAAACGCAATTATTGGTATCATTGCATTATTTATTCCAAAAGCAGCAAAGAAAACAAACTGCTGAATCTTATAATAGATACCAAAAGCAGTTACTGCTGTTTCACTGACTAAGCCATAAATTATATTTATTCCATATGACATAACTGACATTAAAGACTGCATGATAATAGCAGGAATTCCAACCCTATATATTCCAATTATAGTTTGTTTATTAGGTTTTAGATACATTAATTTACCATCAATTTCTTTATTAAAACGATAATGAAAAATCATATCTAAAACAAGCGTTAAAATTTGACCAATAACCGTAGCCAAAGCTGCTCCAACTACACCTAATTTAAAAAAACCAAATAACCCAAAAATCAAAATTGGATCTAAAATGATATTTGTTATCGCACCTGCTAATTGGGCAATAGTTGACAAATGTGTCTTCCCTGTACTCTGTAACAATTTTTCATATATCATCGAACCAATTGACCCAAATGATAAAATACAGCAAAGTTTAAGATATGATGAACCTAATGATAATACTAGACCATTAGAAGTTTGACTCTTTAAAAATAAATCAACACCAAAAAAGCCAAAAATTAGGAACAATATATACATACAAACAGCAGTAAAAATAGCATTACCCGCTACTAAACCAGCTTTTTCATAATTCCTTTCGCCTAAATACTTAGACAATAATGAATTAACACCAACTCCTGTTCCCACACCAATAGCTACCATTAACATTTGAATCGGAAAAGCTAATGTTAAAGCATTAATTGCATAATCTGCTAAATCAATAACTGATGATGAAGTAATATTTGAGATAAAAAAAGTATCTACAATGTTATAAAACGCCTGCACAATCATCGACAAAATCATTGGAAAACCCATTGTAAACATTAATTTATTAACTGCTACATAACCCATTTTATTTTTCATTACCATATAATCACTCCTTAAAATAAAAACGCAAATCTCAATTGGATTTACGCCTTAGCTACTCATTGAATCACTATTTAGTTTTTATAATCATGTTGTAAACAATATCTACACAATCATCTAACAATAAATTACTACTATCAATACAAAAATGATAATTAGACAAATCATTTAATTTACCATTTGTATAATAATGATAATATGTCTTTCTCTTTTTATCACGTTTTTCCAGCTCTTTAACTGGATTTTTAAATCTTCATGATACTCATCTATTACCCTTTTAGCTCTTGTTCCAATATCACTATGAATAAAAACATTAAAATAATCCTTTCTCCTTCTTAAAATATATTCACTACAATGTCCAACAATTACACAAGGCTCCTTATCAGCCAATTTAATGATTAAATTACGCTGCAGCACATATAATTGATCAATTGGTGTGATACCACCACTAGACCAATTATTAAATCCAAATAAAATACTCCGTATTCACTATTCTCTTCAACAAACTTTGAAGCAAAGCCGCTTTCTTTAGCCAATTGAGATGTAATTTTACTATCATAATACTTATAGCCTAGTCTTTGTGCTAACAATTTCCAATCTCACGACCACCACTGCCATATTCATGGCCTATCGTAATTACTTGATATTTCATTTTAACCTCCTTAAAATATAAAAAGTATTCCCTTACAATTGGAATTACATCCATAAAAGAATACTCATTGCTTATTTAATATAGCACATTCCAAAAAATTTTGTAAGTTTTTATTTTTAGATATTTTAAACTATGGTTATAATTCTATCGACCCCAATATTTGAACCATAAAAGACATAGTGCTATAATGTTGAAGATAGGAGATGAAATACATGACAAAAGTAGATATTATATCTGGTTTTCTTGGAGCTGGAAAAACAACTTTTATAAAAAAATTAGTTAACGAAGTATACCAGGGTCAAAAAATAGTTTTAATAGAAAATGAATTTGGTGAAATCGGAATTGATGGAACCTTTATGAATAATGCTGGGATTGAAGTTACAGAAATTAACTCTGGATGTATTTGCTGCAGTCTAGTAGGAGATTTTGAAGCTTCATTAAAAGAGGTTTTAACAACTTATGATCCTGATCGTATTATTATTGAACCTTCTGGAGTAGGTAAACTATCAGATGTGATCAAAGCTGTTAATGATGTTAATGATGATAAACTTATCTTAGATAATTATATTGCCGTTATAGATGCTAAAAAATGTCGTTTATATACTAAAAATTTTGGTGAATTTTTTAATAATCAAATCAAATATGCTTCATCAATTATATTGAGCAGAACTCAAGATATAAGTGAATTCCAACTTGATGAATGTTTAAAAATTATTAATGATCATAATAATAAAGCTAATATTATTACTACTCCATGGAATCAGCTAACAAAAGAAATAATCATCAATGCTTTTAGTAATAGTGATAATCTTCACAATGAATTACTAAATCAACTAGATATTTGTCCTGAGTGCGGGCATCATCATGATCACGAACATCATCATGATCACGAACATCATCATGACCACGAACATGAACATCATCACCATGAACACCATCATGCCGATGAAATATTTACAAGCTGGAGCAAACAAACACCTAAAAAATATTCAAAAGAGCAAATAAATAACATTCTAAAAAAACTAAGTGTTGATTCTAATTTTGGCAATATTTTAAGAGCTAAGGGTTTTGTTGATAGCAATGAAGGTGACTGGTGGTATTTTGACCTGGTTCCTGGTGAATATGAAATTCGCACCGGTAAAGCCGACTTTACTGGCAGAATTTGTGTTATTGGTGAAAAACTTGATCAATCTAAATTAGATATTCTATTTGACGAGGCTGTTTAATGGATACACGAGTATATATTTTCACAGGTTTTCTTGACAGTGGCAAAACTTCATTTATTAATGACACTTTAATGAATCCTGATTTTTATAGTGATGAAGACACTTTATTAATTAGCTTTGAAGAAGGTGAAACAGCATATGATGAAATGTATTTAAAAAAATCAAATACTTCGTTGGTAACTTTGGATCATGAAAAATTTACCACTTATGATTTAGAGCATTTAGAATTGGAGTATCGACCTACACAAATTATGATTGAAACAAATGGTATGATGGATTTAAATACATTCATTAAGGAGACGATACCAAAAAATTGGCATGTTGTTCAAGTATTGACTACTATTGATACAACTACTTTTCCTATGTATTTAAATAATATGCGTTCTTTAGTTTATGGCCAAGTATTATTTAGCGATTTAGTTATTTTTAATCGTTATAATGTTAATATTAAAAAATCAATGCTTAGAAATAACATTAAAGCAATTAATAGTAATGTTCAAATTATTTATGAATTTCCTAATGGTACAATTGATACCATGAACACTGAAGAAGAACTGCCTTTTGATATTAGTAAAGATTATTTAGAAATACAAGATCATGATTTTGGTATTTTTTGTATGGATGCAATGGATCATCCTAACAAATATGTTAATAAAACAGTCAAAATAAAAGGTAAATTTATTGGTTTAGATCGCCTGATTGAAAATGGTTTTATTTTAGGGCGTTATGCAATGGTATGCTGTGAAGAAGATACTTCTTTAATCGGATTAGTCTGTATTAGTCCTTTAGCTAAAAAACTTATTCCTGATGAATGGATTGTTGTTGAAGGCAAAATTTCCATTAAATATGATTCAGAATACCAAATGGATATACCTGTTTTAACAGTTGAACAAATTGATGTTGTTCCTCCATTAAAAAATCAGTATGTAACTTTTGATTAAAAAAGCGTTATACGCTTTTTTATTTTACTAAATTATACTAATAATCATATATTTTCATTAGCATATAAATTTTCTGATTTTATAATTATTAAACAAAAATAATCTTAAAATCTTTTATATTAGAAAAAGTTCATAGAAATTCCTATGAACTTTTATACTTTTATTAAAAAACTATCTATTTGCTCTACAAACTCTATTCATTTTTCTAAAAAATAACAACATTAAAATTTTACCGGGATAACAAACTTAATTTCATAGTTTTGTATCAAATTATATTGTTTTCTTTTATCTAATAACATTTAAATAATTTTCAAACATAAAATCCTGTTTTTTGATAAAGATTAATAACTATTTATTCTAACAGCCTTAAATTAATAAAATGCTTTATATCTCCATACTTTTATCTAGCTGTCTGTTTATGACATCAGATAGGCTATCTTAACAATAGTATTACTTTTTCACAAAAATTCTTTTTAATTTTCATCGCAAACAAATTTAATTAACCAGACTCAGTACCTAGTAAGATACGCTTTTAATCAGCTTCCTGATCCCTGCTGTTAATATCAGCACATTGCTGCTGCCTGAATACCTGCGATTGCCCCATCAGCTACTGCTGTAGCCACCTGTCTCACTTTTTTAACACGGATATCTCCTGCCGCAAATACTCCTGGAATTTCTGTCTGCATAGATTCATCGACTGGAATATAACCATTTTCTAACTTCAATTCTGTGTACATCTGCGTATTTGGAACAATTCCTGCATATACAAATACTCCACATTCTGCATCTTTTACAATCTGCTTCCTTCCAGTTTTATTATCTGTAAATTCAAGTTCTTCCACCGCTTCATTACCATATACTGCAGTAAGACTTGAATGTGGCATAATTTCGATATTATCATGAGTAACAATTTTATCTCTGAATTCCTGTATACATGCAAGTTCATCTTCCACACATACAATTATTACCTTCCCTGCTATTTCAGATAGATAAAGTGCTTCCTTTACTGCACCGTCTGCTCCACCGATTACATAAACATTCTTGCCTTTATAATTTAAACCATCTTTTGATGCATTTAATCTGACGCCCTTAAGACTTTCCCCAGGAATATCTAACATACGGCCAGATCCGCCATTTGCTAAAATTAAGGTTTTAGATTCATAACTTCCTTTATCCGTAACAACTTTCTTTATTTCGCCTTTTAGTTTTGTTTCCATCACATTTTCATAACGAATCTCCACACCAGCATTAAGCGCCTGCTCTTTCATTCTTCTAGCAAACGTCTTACCAGATTCCTCCTGTACGATCGCTGTATAGTGTGTAACTGTAGATACCATTCCAATCAGACCACCCACCTGTTTCTTTTCTAACACTAAAACTTTTTTTCCTCTGCTTTTCCCATAAACTGCTGCACTAATACCAGCTGGTCCTGCACCAATAATAATCATGTCATACATTTCAACATCCTCCTATATACATAAAATATTAGGCAATTATTAAATAAGTAAAATCATTAATTTTTTGCCTGGTTTATTAAAATATGTCTAAAATTCATTGTTTTCTTCCGTATATGATAAACAATTAGAAAGATAAACATTTAACAATTACCTAATATAAAATTATATCATAATTTTCAACTTAGTTATGATTATATTTTTACTCTTTTTAAATATCTTATTCATAATATATTAATGAATGAACCCGTTATAATTTTTACAGTAATTAAAAATATAATCTAATATATTGTATCATCCTAGATTTAATATAAATCAAAATACCAGCTTTCAATAAACATCTTATGTTATTTGTTCAATATAATATACATTTCTTCATCATGTAATACCTGAAATAATGAATACATAACGATTGTTATTTTTCCCCGCTGTTTCTTTATAAAGGATGCTATAAAATAGATGTTTTTTATCATATTAGAAACGATTGCTCTGCCTGCAGTTCTATCTTCTCTAACAGCAAACGATTCTTCTGGTAATTTCTGCATTTATTATAAGTTTCCATTATAAAAAGCAGAGCTATCTATCATTTTGACTATATCAGCTAAGACAAATAATAATGACGGGATCTTAATTTTATTTTTTCCCTGTTTCAGAAATTTTCATTTCATATGACATGGTGTTTACTCGATATTAAATATTTAAATATCTAAAGATCTTATTTTTCTATAATTATATAAACTACTTGTCCTAATAAAAATGTCTTAAAATTACGGATATAAAAAATATTTTTATTATGAAACTCATCCTTCTTTATAGGCTTTCTGTTTCATTTTCATTACTATCAGATATTTTTTTAACCTTTTCTATTTCCACAGGAATTACCCATATTTCCATATAATTAATCTCTGTACTTCCGTTATAATATTTTTCTACCATGAATGGCTTTGTAATCAATTTATGATTTGGCAGCCAAGTTTCAAACAAATACTTATTTGCCTGATTTAAAGCAGTGGTAACGAGATTTTCAAAAGATTCTGCCTCAATCTTGCATACAATATACTCACCTGCTGGTAAGATATATTGTACCATATTTTGGGGACATACATCTGCTGGTGATACCCTCCCCCCTGCAAAATAGAAGAACGTTCCTTTATCTAAATTTGCCATGTAAGATACACCAAGTTCAATATCATTGTTGAAAACCGTATTCTCTGTTTGTTTTTTCTTTTCATGAAATTCATGCCATAGTTGACCAGGAACATCAATTCCTGTACTTTCTCCAACAGGAATTTGTTTTGTGACAGTTACTTTTTTTTCAAAACCAAAATACATCTCCTCCTTTTTTAATATTTTCTTTTGAATTTCCAAAACAATATTTCCTACAATTAACGGAACATTTTCATCAATCATGATATAACGCAAAGAGAATTCCGGCTTATCAAATGTATTTAACATAGGAACACTCTTTCTATATTCATCAGGAGTAATATGGTAAACTTCTTTAAATGCTCTAGTGAAATTAGCATGATCTGAAAATCCATATTTTAAGGCTATATCCAATATCCTTTCCTTTGAACTATTCAATTCTGTTATTACCATTGCTAAACGACGAAGTTTAATATACTCTTGAACTGATTTCTTAACTAATCTTTTAAACAAACGCTGATAATAAAACGTAGAAAGACAGGCAATCTTTGCCAGCTTTTCTGTTTCGATTTTCTCACTTAAATGTTGTTCAATATAATTTAATGACATTTCAATATTTTCATATGCGTACATACAGTACCTCCTTTTTATAGTTACAGTATACATGAAAAATTTGTGTTCAGCTTGTCACACAATGCCATTATCTTGTAAGAAAACAGTTATAGATCTTGATTTTACAATCATTCTAAATGTTTCTTTCATCATAATAATTATGCATCATATTAAAATCATCTAATTATTTTTCCTAGTTAAAAAAACTTGTTTTAATTACTGATTTATCAATTATATAATATAATTCGTTGCTATTTTTCATCTCATACATAAAATTTCTGATATTACTATTTAGAAGATTATAATTAAAAACAGCCTCATACTTATATGTACAAGACTGTTATATTATTTTCATTAGTTAATATCTATCTTAACAGCTTCTCTTACTATTTTTATAATTTACTCATCTATAAACTATGTTCTAAATCCTAGTTGAAATATATTAATTCCATGTTTAATATTAAAATCTTATTATAGCTTTTTTGCATAATTATTTTATTTCAATTTCGCATATTCCTCTTCTGATACTTCCTCACACCATTTATTAGAAGCATCTACTCCTGGTACTTCTATGGCAAGATGTGAAAACCATTCATCAGATGCAGCCCCATGCCAATGTTTAACACCAGCAGGAATGTTTATGCAGTCTCCTGGTTTCATCTCTATAGCTTCTTTCCCTTCTTCCTGATAATATCCCCTACCAGCTATGCATACCAATATTTGTCCGCCACCACTTTTGGCCTGATGAATATGCCAGTTATTTCTACATCCAGGTTCAAATGTTACATTGAATATACCCACTTGTTTTGTAGAAATAGAGGCAATATAACTCTTTCCCACAAAATATTTTGCAAAGGCATCATTTGGCTGTCCAATTGGAAAAATCATAGTTTTTGCATGAGCTCTCATAGATTCATCATCATATGGCAAATCACCTTCATTTGGCATCCATACTTCCTTTGCAAGATTAAAAACTGCCCATCCTTTTGGCCATCCTGCATAAAATGCTACATGAGTAATTACTGCTGCAATTTCTTTTTGTGTTACCCCATGATTTTTGGCATTTTGTAAATGATATTTTAAAGAGGAATCAGTTATTCCTGAAGACATTAATGCCACCACTGTTATAATACTTCTTGTCTTAAGATCTATATCCTGATTATTCCAATTTTCACCGAAAAGCACATCGTCATTATAGTGAGCAAATTCTGGTGAGAATTCTTCTAATGCATTTCTTCCTGCTGATTGTTCGATCTTTTTCATTTTATCTTACATTCCTTTCCGTCAAAAGCTCTAACACACACGTATATTATAATAGTTACTATCACAATATATGTGGTTATATAAACTTCCTAATATTAATTTTCAGGTATATTACCTGATTTTAAATGAGAATAGAATTTTTTAATTCTTATTAAAGTCCTGCTTATGTTTTAAGATACCTGTTTTTTAGCCCAGGCTTCAATTACCTGCTTTGTGATCTTATTAAATACTTTACCTTCCTCTATCTTAGCTCCTTTGGCTGATGATAGAAGTTCATTTACCGTATTTCCAAATCCACTTCCGCCAGAAGTTGCAAATAATATGATTTTTTTATTATTAAAATCATAACTTTCTAAAAATGTATTAATAATTGTAGGAGCTACATACCACCAAATTGGAAATCCTAATAAAATCTCATCATACTTTTCAATATGTGCTTCTAGATCTGCTATTTGTGGTCTATATTTTTTATCATTCATCTCTATGCTGCTTCTAGATTTTTTATCCATCCAATTTAAATCAGTTTTTGAATATGGCTGCTTTGGCACTATTTCATATAAATCGGCATCTGTTATTGATGCAATTATTTTAGCTGCTTCCTTTGTTGTTCCGCTAGCACTAAAATATGCTACTAATTTTTTTTCCATAATTCCCTCCATTTCCGTCCGCCTTCGTCGGTCGGACACAAACATTTTATTAAAAATAATTCTCATCCAATCGTTTTTGTAGTATCCTATAAGAGAGGTGGTATACTACAGAG
>JAETPY010000169.1 GCA_021770925.1 Erysipelotrichaceae bacterium
GAGTTCGAATAGTAGATAATATGAAAAATGTCCTTAGAATAGGGGGTAACCAAATAATTTAGGGGGAAAGCCAAATTATTTGGGGGTCAACTTTAGGGGAACTAAAAAAAGTTTGCTGAAATTTAGAGGAGACTTTAGGGGGCAACCTAAAATTGATGAATAAATAAGTTCAATAGGGAACAATCAAAAATGGTTGTTCCCTTTATTTCGTCTAGATACTTTTATATTTTATTTTTTAAATTTATAGTAAGCGTCAAAATAAATATCAGTATAAAAGGAGTGGCGAAAAACATATAATGTAGATACCAGATCAAGGAGGTATCAAAATTATATGAAATATGATTGGGAAAGAATTATATCTGAACAAAAAGATAGTGTATTATCAATTATAACATATTGTGTTCAAAACAAACTACCTAAATCTTCCTTCTATAAAGCCATGAAAAAATTAAATAATGATCAGGAAGATGAGGTTTCATTCACTTCGGTTGAAATTGTAAATCATTCTATGGTTTCATTAAGTATTGATGGTCATCAACTCATGTTTGAGGCATCTTTACTTCCTGATGTCACTTTTTCTTTTATTGTTACTTTAGGTTTTCTTTCCATAGAAAAATCCCACCTCCATAGATACACGTTTGTTTTTTTGTGTCTACTTTACTGGGATCATATCAGAATATTGACTTTTTTAATACACTATATTACTTTGTTCTTACTATTTATAAAAAAGTTATTTCATATTTATAAAAATATATTATAATGTAAAAGTACTAAAAATGTATATAGGGAAAGAAGGTTTGATATGATTAAATTTTTTAAAGTAAACATGGAACCTAAAAAAAGGTTAAGAATGATTGAAGTAATATTTTCAATAGGATTATGTATTGCTTCAATTATATCAATTGGATATGGCTTGTTTGATATTAATGCTAACGTTGAAAATACGCAGTATAAACAAAGTATCCAAATGACAAGAGATACCGATTTAGAAGATTATAGTGAAGATAACACGATTTGTGATGTTGCCTATACAAATGGTGACAAGCAGCTAATAGTATCTTATTCATATGAAGACTATATTAAATTAAAAGATAAGACAATTACAGCATATGAATACGAAACAAAAAACGGGACAAAATTATATTTTGATCACAAAAATATAAACGATCAAGAAGTACAGTATGCTTACAAACAAGTAAGAGCTAATGAATTAGCCCCATTATTTAACTTTGGGATTGCTTCTTTAATCTTGATGTTATCCATTTTAATTATGATGTTATTTGCAAAACAATTTACCACCTATGAAAAATCATGGTTTATTTCGATCATGGTTCTAGCAACGATTTTTTCCGTAGTTTTCCCAGAGGAAAGTGCCAACGGGGTAAATGGAATTATCATTATGCTGCTTTATTTATTGGATACATTCTTAAATATTCTTTGTGAATTATTGATTTCTAAACAATCACGATATAATTTCCTTGTTTCAATATTAGTTGAAATTGTTGAAATTGCTATATGTATAGTATTAATGTATCGATTTGCAACAATGGCAACAACATTATTTTTCTGGCTACCAATTGATATTATTAGTTACATAAATTGGTCAAAACACAAAGATGATGAAGAAAATGAATTAACAGTAGTAAGAAAACTAAGAGGATACCAGGAAGTTTTAGTTATCATCGGAATCATTGTTTGGACGTTTGTAATTGGATATCTTATTAGTGG
>JAETPY010000170.1 GCA_021770925.1 Erysipelotrichaceae bacterium
AAACCCCGTTAGATTTTAGATACCTTCTTTCAACTCTAAATCAATCTGGGGAGCTAAAACTCCCCGTTAGATTGTGGAGTCTCATTTTGACAAACCCCGTCAAAATTTAGAGACCCGATACACGTTTGTTTATTTTGTGTATCTACTTTAGTGGGAGCATATCATAGAATGATGCTGTTTTTTCTTTTATTCAATTATTTTTTTTTGCGGACATAATAGTTTATGTATATTATATCCTATTAATCCTCCGATTAAATAGAATATAATATCTGTTATGTCAAAATAACCATATAAAACTAATAAGTGGAATAGCTCTTTTGATAATCCAATCAATAATATTATTTTCACAACTTTAATTTGTTTTTGTTTTGATGTGAAAAGCATATAACCAACTGGAATAAATAGACAAAGCTTAAAAACAATATTTTTTAAAATAATTGAAGGCATCACAGTATAGTCAAAGTAGAAAGGAATTATATTTATACATTTAATTATTTTCTCAAAATACGATGAATACCCACCAATATGGACAATTGAACCTTTCAGTAAAGGATACAGGAAGATAAATGCTATATAGACAATGAAAATAAATTTTTTTTTCATAAATTACTCTATTTAATATGAATAAGATTGAATTGTTCCAGCTCCTCTTAATCGGATAGAGTAATCAGGAAGAGAATCATGATTTGTTATTTCAACTTTGTAATCAGCAGTTTGTGAAAAACCATCACCTAAATCCCATACCCAAGTACCGTGAGGAGCATAAAAAGTACCAATATTATTTGAAAGACCATTACGTCTTAAGTTCACTGTATATTTATGATTGTTGCAACAAGATGCTGGATTACCACTTGTCCAAACAAAATCGGCATATTCCATATCAATTCGTGCATTTGTTCCTTTTAGTTTAAAATAACCTGAAGAAATAAATGTTTTTATTTCAAACGAGAAGCTTTTTGCAGTCACTAACCCAGATCTAGTTTGAATAATTTCAGTTTCTTCCCAATGAAAGTATTCTCCTGTTTCTGGATTGTCGTAATTACCATTTTCATCAATGTATTCAGGATTCCATTCTTCATTTTGCAGTATTGGTATATTCTTATTGGAAATAGCAGAAACTGAAGATAGAGAGCAACTTAAGAGTGTAACGACAGATAAACAAGATATAAAGAATTTTTTCATAAATATTCCTCCTTTAGATTTTTTAACGATACTGTCCACTTATTTTATCTATATTTATTTTACCATACACTCGTTGTATTTTAAAGCAAATCATTAGAAAATATCACTCTATTTTTTTGAGCAAATATTACATTTATTTACTAATTTCGCTGATTTTATCAGGTTTTTTATTTTTTTCATATTTTTCTATATTATTATACTTTTAGTGGTAGTTATGATATATCAGAATGTGTTATCACTTGACTTTCGAAGCAGATAACATATAAAAAGAGCGTTTTATGTGCTTATAATCAGCACTTTTTAAAATGTTCTTTTGTACTTTTTATGTTGTGTTTTTTACTATGCTTCTTAGTATCTCAAAATTTTTTTTATTTCTTCTTTCTTTCGGTATTTTTTGTTGAGTTCTACGTTAAATTGTTTACCAATTTCATCGATGATTTCATCTCTATAGATGAACTGATATATATTCTTATCAATATTGATACATTGATAGTTTTTCATCGATTCAATGATATTATCTACAGAATATTTGTATTCCA
>JAETPY010000171.1 GCA_021770925.1 Erysipelotrichaceae bacterium
GTAGTGTAAGACTCCTTCAGTAAGAATATAAAATAAAATGCCTGCAGAAACAAGACTTTATTCATGACTATGTGTGCCTTGAAGCTGCAAGCGGAAAGGAATGTAAGGTTATTATGTTAGACAATAAAGTTGAAACATTTATAACAGTTGTAAAATATAAAAGTTATACTAAAACAGCAGAAATTTTGCATATGACACAACCTGCTGTAACACAGCACATTCACAAATTAGAAGCATACTATGATTGTCAATTAGTCGATAGCAGCCAACATACAATTAAAATTACAGATGCTGGTAAAAGACTATATACATATCTAAGCCTTCAACAGGCAAACGAAAAACATTTTATTCATATTTTAAAAAATACTGTTAAACCATTATGCATTGGGGCATCTTTGTCTATCGCAGATTATTATCTGCCACAATTCCTAATTAAAAATCTTCTAACTGACAAGGATCGTATCCGTATAACCGTTGAAAATACAACTAATCTTCTTAAAAAATTACAAAACGGAGATATCGACTGTTCATTTGTTGAGGGAATATTTGATACAGCTCTTTTTGAAACCAAATTATATAAAAATGAAGCATTTATCCCTGTTGTTGCACCAGAACATCCTCTTGCAAATAAAGAGGCATCACTCCAACAGCTTCAGGATTATCCTCTTATTTTAAGGGAACCAGACTCAGGAACAAGGGAAATTCTTGAAAATTGGTTATCTCAAAAAAATGTTAGTCCTCAATCATTTCAAACAGTTATTGAAATTGGAAGTATTTTATTAATTAAAGAATTAATTTCACAATCATCTGCTGTAACATTTTTATATGAAGGAGTTGTAAAAAAAGAACTTAGCAATGGGAAATTAGCTCATATTAAAATAAAGGATTATCACTTATACCATCCTCTTTATTTTATATACAGAAAAGGAGATCCTAAATATTATATTTATGAAAAAATTTTTCAATACTTTGTCTATTAAATCTAACCATTTAATAAAAGAAACAAAGTTTTATCTTATCAAAACATTTTATTATATTAAACTTATATAAACTATTTAATTGTCTTGATCATTATTAAAAAATAATTTTTAAACTTCTAAAATCAAAAAACACACTGATAAATTTGTATTTTCCAAATCATGTTTTTAAATTTTAGATACACTTATGATATTATCAGTAATTACTCCTTTATTCGTCCTTATGACAAATTTAAATTACTACTGATAAACCCGTTTTATTTTTCATGAAAATGCAAAAAAAGCGATGAGATAAAATACCCATCGCTTTGATAATTATTTATTAATTACAGTATTATATGTCAATACCAAACACATAAAAAATGGTGCGGGTGACAGGAATCGAACCTGCACGCCGAAGGCGCTAGATCCTAAGTCTAGTGCGTCTGCCAGTTCCGCCACACCCGCATATAAAATGGTGCCGGCTAAAGGACTTGAACCCTCAACCTACTGATTACAAGTCAGTTGCTCTACCAGTTGAGCTAAGCCGGCTTATAACATTAATGGTGGAGGTTAACGGGCTCGAACCGCTGACCCTCTGCTTGTAAGGCAGATGCTCTCCCAACTGAGCTAAACCTCCAAAATGGTGACCTGTACGGGATTCGAACCCGTGAATGCATGCGTGAAAGGCATGTGAGTTAACCGTTTCTCCAACAGGCCATGGCGCTTGAAGTAGGACTCGAACCTACGACCGATC
>JAETPY010000172.1 GCA_021770925.1 Erysipelotrichaceae bacterium
TTAGGTATATCATAACTATATTGCAGCTATGTTATACCTTTTTTCTTTATTTCCTAAAAAATCGTCAATTATGTAGTAGGTATAGCACAGCTATGTATTTGCTTAACTGCTAAATTCCTGCTAAAAATTTAAATATTGATTTATAAAAAATCTAAAATTTAAAGTGAAAAATAATGAATTTTATGTTATTTTTGTGATGATAAGTTAATTTATTTTTTTATTTGATATTGTATTGTAGTTATATTATTATTAAATAAAGGATGGTGTAATTTATGAGTGAAGTTGATGCAGAAAATTTAATTGCTGTTTTGAAAGAGTTTATAGATAACAAGATATATTATCCAGATATTGGTGAGACTAAAGAATATGAAGTAAAAAGTCTGACTAGTCATGATTTATTTATAATTAATATATATAGAAAATCAAAAAATAGAGATAAATATAGTATTCAGATAAGATTAAAAGGGTCAAATATAAAATTATTAAGATTAGATATTGGTAGTACACTTTCACATAAGAATAGTAATGGTAAAATTATTCATGGTTCACATCTGCATATTTTTAAAGAAAATATAGAATTATCTGATGCTATGGAGTGTAAAAGCAATGGTTCGTTTATAGATGATTGTATTTTCTTTATGAAAAAAGTAAATGTCATAAATTATCCTAAAACACATCAGGAATGTTTTGTTTTTAATTAATCGAAAGGAGGAATAGTAATATGGATGAACTTATAAATGATTATTATGATTTTTTGAAATCTCAAACTAATACAATTAAATTAAATGAATATTATGAAATTACTGTTCCGTTTTATGACTTTATTGGTGATGCAATACAGATATATGCAAAATTTGAAAATAATAATATTTATATGGATGATGATGGAAATACCATTGGAAATTTAAAAATGAATGGTGTTGGTATGAGTCCGAATAGAATAAAACAAATTGAAAGAACATGTTTGACTTTTGGTGCTCAATTTGATGGCGATAATATATCAATTAGAACAACCAAAGATAAGTTTTCAAATAGATTGAATTCTCTTATTCAATGTATTTTGAGAGTTGATGATATGAATTTTACAACTAGTAGTAAGGTTAAGTCATATTTTCTAGATGATGTTGTAAAATATTTTAATAAAAATGATATATACTACACGGAAAATCCTAGTTTCATTGGAAAGAGTGGATATACTTCTAATTTTGATTTTTTATTTCAGCGTTCAAAAAATAAGCCTGAAAGATTGTGTAAGCTAATTAACAATGCATCAAAATCAACTATTAAGATGGCTTTGTTTGAATGGGATGATACTAGACCAATGAGAAAAAATGATACAAAATTTATAGTATTGATTAATGATTCAAATAATGTCGATGATAGTATATATGATGCTACGGCAAATTATGGAGTTCAGGTTGTTAACTGGTCTAAAATAGATGATAGCATTAATTTATTCAGATAGAATTTTTAAACATATCTAGGAAAACTAAAAAAGACATTCTGCATTAGGAATGTCTTTTTTATGAATACACATTATTAACAACATTGTTTAGATTTTCGTTCTCCAAGGATGTATAAACATCCAGTGTGGTCTGATAACTTTCATGTCTTAATAGCCTTTGCGCAATTTTTACATCTACTTTATTTTCCCACAATCTTGTAGCAAAAGTATGCCTGAACATATGGCTGCTTATATGAACCCCTGTGTTCTAAAAAGGTTTTTACAGTCTGCGGATCTAATAAGTTCATATCGTTGTCGGGAGCAACTAAATTGCTTTCATTTTCAGCAAACCATGCTTTTAAAATTGGAACAAGTAGTGAAGGCAATGGAACAATCGCACAGGATGCGGGAGTCTTTGTCTCTTTAATCTCAAGTACTTTTGTTTCGTTGTTTTTAAATATATTTTTGGTAATCATTACTCTTTCATTTTCAAAATCTACATCATTTTTTTCAAGCGCTAGAGCTTCACTTAGTCTTAATCCCATATAATATCCAAGCATAAACACGATTTTATATGAGCGGTATCTGATAGACCTGTTTTTATCAACAACGCTTAGAAGCTCTTTAAATTCATTTTCAGCAACTGTTTTTTTCTTAAACAAATCATTTTTGGCTTTGCCGGTTATTTTTAACCGCGCATATGGCAGACGGTCTATATAATTACGATTATAGGCAAATTTAAACACTCCGCTAAATACCTTCACTATATTTTCAACTGTACTTTTGGAAAGCTCCTTTCCTTTTTCAGCAACAAAATTCTGAATTATGGTGTAATCAAGAAGTGTAATATCAGCATCCTCAAACTGTGGTCGTATATGTTTATTATAATATGAACTGCGAATCTGTTTTGTAGTCACTGAAGTGTGGGGATCA
>JAETPY010000042.1 GCA_021770925.1 Erysipelotrichaceae bacterium
TTTTGTCCAATAAAAAAACCTCCTTCATATAGCATGATAGAGGATAATTCTAACAAAGAGAATACTGGTGACATTTTCGCTGAATTTTGCGGTGACAAAATCGCTGAATCTTAACACTAAATGTGATTATCTTGATAAAAAAGTTTTTTTATTGTAGAATAGGGAATGTATTTATAAAGTAAGAATTCAAATCATTATTGATATTAGGATTTTAAATTTATGAACATGTATTGTATAGATAATGGAGGGATTTATGAAAGTACTTGTAATTATTCCTGCTTATAATGAGGAAGAAAGTATATTGAAGGTTGTAAATGAATTAAAGGAAAAAACAGATTATGATTATATAGTTATAAATGATTGTTCTAAAGATTCAACAAGTAAAATTTTAGACAAAAATAATATCAAGCATATCGATTTATCCGTTAATCTAGGCTTACAAGGTGCAGTTCAAACAGGATATAAGTATGCTTTATATAATGATTATGATGTGGCAATACAATTTGATGGTGATGGTCAACACAAACCTGAATACATAGAATATTTGGTAAAAGAGATTGAAAATGGTTGCGATATAGCAATCGGGTCTAGATTTGTTAATGAGAAAAAACATTTTAGTTTGAGAATGTTAGGAAGCAGAATTATAACTTTTATCATAAAATTGACAACAAAAGCAGTAATTACTGATCCCACAAGTGGTATGCGGGCTTTGAACAAAAAAATGATAAAAGATTATGCTTTGGAAATGAATCGACGTCCTGAACCAGATACATTGGCTTATCAGATAAAGCATGGGGCTAAAGTAAAAGAAATACAAGTAGAAATGCTTGAACGAACAACAGGAGAGAGTGCATATGCTGGATTGGGAAGTTCAATAAAGTATATGATAAGAGTATTAATAACAATAGTTTTTTTTAATTAGGAGGTGTGCTTTTTGAGTGTACAGTTACAGGTTGCTTTAATAGTACTAACTATTTTATTGTTTTTATATTTGATTGGGAATGTTAGAAAGGGTAAGTTGCGCACAGATTACGCAGTTGGATGGATTTTTAGTTCAATAGCTCTAATTATAGTTGCTATTTTTCCACAGATTGCTAATTTTGGGGCAAAACTGTTAGGAGTTATATCAACTGCTAATATTGTATTTGCATTTATTATAATGTTATTGATTATTTTGGTATATGTTTTATTTGAAAAAGTATCCATACTTGAAGAAAAGCAAAAGAATCTTATTCAAGAAATAGGTATATTAAAAGAAAAAAATAATTTAAAAGGTTAAAAAATATTTATAGGTTAGATGAAAATAATGATAAGATTGATTAGTAATCAAGGTTAAAGAATAATGGAAAATAATATTATTGATGAATGTAAGAGTAAATGTTGAATAAATAGTAATTATTTAATTAGAAGATTAATAATTTTTAAAGTCTGACAATGTTTATCAAAATGGGATTATAATCCAAAGGTGGGTTTTAGTCCCGATATATTGATTTAGAGTTGAAAAAGGTATCTAAAATCTATGGGTTATTTGATACCTTTTTTTGGTATCTTGGGTATGAATTGAGTTAGAGATAAATTAATCATAGGTATTAGATGCTTACACTTTTTCAGCTTGTACAAATTAAAAACCAGAAGACAATATCTATATGATATGACTTCTGGTTTGAAACTTGTCACCTTAACATAATGACATTGCCCGAAGGTCTAATTATTTTTCTGTTAATGATTTACCTTTATCTTTATGGATATCTAAAGCATAGTCAACTAGATCATCAATTGTTAAATCTAATTTTTTTAGCTTCTTTTCAGCTGCGTTTTTTGCGGCTTTATCAACATCAAAATCACTTTTTTCAGAGACAAAAATATAACCGATTATCATATTATCATAATCTTCTGAGTTTTCAGGTAGTTCAATATAAGCAATGTTTGATATCTTATCATTTTCAACATATGCAATATATTGGCTTTTTTCTTTTCCGTTTTTAGATTCACTAATTGTAATAGTGGTATATTCATCACTGTTATATTTAATTGTATAATCGGCTTCTTTTAACTGTTTAGTAATATTTTTAGTGCTTTTGCCATTACTACACCCAACGAAAACAAAGCATAACAATAATGTCAATAATAATTTTCCAAATTTTTTCATAATATATATTCCATCCTTTAAATTTATTACAATACATATTATATCTTAAAGAAAGAAAAAAGTAAATTAACTAAAATTTTTGGTGAAATTTTATCTTAAATATTTTTTTGATAAAGTATTTTTTGTTATAACAACCTAGTTGTGATTTATAAAAAAATAAACTATTAAATCCATTATTTTCAAAAGAAAATAGATATAAATAAATATCTTATTAAAATAGTGAATTCTTAATAATTTCACTAATTAATCATAATAAAGTAAATAAAATTATTCTCAATTATCTTGAACTATCGTATAATGAAAAATGTCACTAAAAAATAATATTTAGTAATTAATATAAAAATTTGTCAAACAATAAGCGCAGCAAGACTCTTAAATTTTGTCATCTTAGACAAGTGACAAACTTCATTTTCATTAAATTGAAAACGCTTTAATTGACTTGTATAGTAAGAGTTGTAAAGAGGAAAAGGAAAGGAAAAAGAAACGATGAAAGAAAAATTACAGAAATTCGGACGTGCCTTAAGCGCAATGGTAATGCCTAATATTGCTGTATTCATTGCTTGGGGATTAATAACATCATTCTTTATCGAAGATGGCTGGTTACCTAACGAAACTCTAGCAACTCTAGTTGAACCAATGAATAAGTATTTATTACCAATTTTGATCGGTTATACTGGTGGTCACAATGTCTATGGACAACGTGGAGCTACAGTTGGAGCCATTATGACAATAGGTGTATTAGTAGGAGCACCAATTCCAATGTTTATTGGAGCAATGATTGCAGGACCACTTGGAGCATGGCTGATCAAGAAGTTAGATGAATTATTAAAAGATAAAACACCGCAAGGGTTTGAGATGTTAGTTAATAACTTCTCAGCAGGAATTCTAGGATTCTTTTTAGCAATTATAGGATGCTTTGCAATTAATCCCGCATGTTTAGCACTAAATGATATTTTAACAACAGGAGTTAAATTCTTTGTTGAACACGGATTACTTCCACTTGTATCGATCATTGTTGAACCTGCAAAAGTATTATTTTTAAATAATGCACTTAATCACGGTATTTTTTCACCAATAGGTATTCAGGAAGTACTAGATACAGGAAAATCAATCTTCTTCTTAATAGAAGCAAATCCTGGACCAGGATTAGGAATATTATTAGCATACTGTTTCTTTGGTAAAGGTGGTGCTAAGGCATCAGCACCGGGAGCTGCTATTATTCATTTTTTTGGAGGGATTCATGAAATTTACTTCCCATATATTTTAATGAGTCCAGCCTTGATTTTAGCTGCTATTGCCGGAGGGGCCTCAGGAGTCTTGATTAATGTAATCTTTAATTCAGGATTGGTTGCTCCAGCTTCACCAGGAAGTATCATTGCTATTTTAGGAATGTGCAAAGGAAGCAGTTATTTAGGAGTGATTTTAAGTGTAATTGTAGCAACTGCAGTTTCGATGATCATTGCATCAATTATTTTGAAAAGAAGTAAGAATAATGAAGAAAACCTAGAAGCAGCAAAGAGTCAAGTTAACGAAATAAAAGGAGCTAAAAAAGATATTCAATACAATCAATTACGAAAAATTGTTTTTGCCTGTGATGCCGGAATGGGATCCAGTGCAATGGGAGCCGCTTTATTAACTAAAAAATTAAAAGCTGCAAATATAAATATTGATGTACCACATTATGCTATCAACGATATTCCTAAAGATACAGAAGTTGTCGTAACTCATAAATCTTTAGTTAGTCGAGTAAAAGAAGATCTACCAAATGTTGTAGTCTTTCCAATCACTAATTTTATGGGTGGAAATGAATACGATGAAATAGTAAATAAATTAAAATAATTGGAGGTAAGAAAGATGTATTCATCTCGAGAGGCAAAAATTTTATCAATATGTTTATTAAGAGAAGATTACATCACTTATCAGGAAATTTCTAACCAATTGAATATTAGTACTCGAACAATCATGCGAGAACTATCTCAACTAAAAAACTCTTTACAAAAAATGAATTTAGAAATCCGTTCAAAAAAAGGAAAAGGAATTTTAATATCAGGAACTGAAGAAGCAAAGCAAAATCTAATAATGGATATTCAGGGATCAAAAATTGATTACATGGATAAAGAAGAACGCCAGGAGTTACTTTGTTTAGAATTATTACGTACTAACGAAATTCAAAAGCTTTATTACTACAGTAATAAATTTCAAGTATCAGAAGCAACGATTTCCCATGATCTCGACGATTTAGAAAAATTCTTTGCTAATTTTGAAATTAAAATGATTAGAAGGCCAGGATACGGTGTTGGTATAGAGGCAGATGAATCGGTAATTCGTAGAGCTATTTCAATAATTATCAATAATACTGTACAACATTATATTATGAATGTTGACTTCGATCGTTATAATATTCAAGATGTAATCAATCAAATCTCAGTAACTAAAAATTCAAATATGAATAAACTATTAGATTATGATGTATTAAAAATAATATTAGAAGTTTTTAAAACACATCACGAAGAACTTAATTTAGATAATATGGCAAAAAGCTCTTATATGGGCTTATTAATACACTTAATGATTGCAATTAATCGGATTAAACAAGGAGAAGCTTTACAAGATAATCAATCAATTTTTAATCTAATCAATGATCGTAAAGCTTATAAAAATGCTCAAACAATGGTTGATTATTTAGCTAAAGCATTTGATATAAAAATTGAAAATACAGAATGTGCTTTTGTAGCTATTCATCTTCAAAGTGCTAAATCGGCAATCATTAAAGATAACGAAACTCAAGTTGAACAATATCATGATCTCATTATGGCAATGTTAAAAGTTTTTAATGAGAATCAGATAAATTTATATAGTGATTATGAATTGTATCAAAGTCTTGCTGCACATCTTGAACCAGCAATGGTTAGGCTAGAATATGACTTGCCAATTTATAATCCGATGTTAGAACAAATTAAAGAAAATTATCAAGATATCTTCAAGATTACTAAAGAAGCCTGTAAAATCTTTGAAAAAACATATAATTACAAATTGAATGATGATGAAATCGGTTATTTAGTTTTACATTTTGCTGCTGCGATTGAACGCAATAAATTAAACCATGATAAACGTCCTATTAATGTGGGAATTGTCTGTAGCAGTGGAATTGGTATTTCTGCTTTGCTAATGGCAAGATTAAAACGAATTGTTGATAAAAATGTCAATTTTATTCCATTATCAATTAGTGATGTAAATAATCATAATTGTGAATTGTTAATTTCTACTTTTGCAATCAAACAAGCCATAATCGTCAGCCCTTTACTTAACCAAAATGATGTCGCAAATGTAGTTAAAGCAATTAAAGATAAACGCCAACAAAAATCCATATCAATTAATAAACAATACCCGTCTGTTAATTTAATTGAAATATTAGATAATATTAAACACATAATTGATAATCTAACGATTACAACAGTTTGTAATGACACTAGTAAAGAAAATGTAATCAAGATACTATGTCGTCAAATAACCGAAGATCATACATTAGTTGACCAAATTAAAGACCGCGAAAGTAAAGGAAGTAATATCTATAATTCATTTGGATTTGCCTTATTACACACAACTACTAATTTAGTTGATCAATGTATAATAAAGGTTTTAAAACCAAACCTAGAAACATTTACAAGCGATGAATTAGATAATATTAAAGTTATTTTACTAATGCTATTACCAAATGATGCTAGTCAAATACAAAAAAGAATAATGTCGTATGTTTCAGCAATGTTGATTGAAGATGATAATTTTTTAGATAATCTTGCAAAAAGTAATCAAGAAAATCTTGCTAATATATTTAATGATATTCTACAAAAATTTATTATTAATGTAATTAAAGAGGAGGAATAACATATGTCCAGAATCAATGTATATTTTGCCTGCGATGCCGGAATGGGATCCAGTGCATTAGGTGCCAGCCTGCTAAAAAAATTTGTTTCCATTGACGTCAAAGTCTCTAACTGTGCAATATACGAGATTCCATATGACTGTAATGTTGTTATTTCACAAAGAGCATTAATAAGATCTATAAAAAATCAGTTTCGTTATTTAAAAGTGTATGCTATTGATAATTTCTTAGATGATCAAAGACTTCAAGAAATAGCAAAGGAGATAAATGAAATGATAGATAACAATAGTATTTTAGCTAAAGAATCAATTGCTTTAGATTGTAAATCTACGACTAGTGATGAAGCAATTATTGCAGTAGGAAAATTACTTAAAGATAAAGGATATATTGAAGAACCTTATATTCAGGGAATGTTAAACCGTGATCATGATTTAACAACTTATATTGGTAATGATCTTGCAATACCCCATGGTGAATATGATGTAAAAGATTATGTTAAAAATACTGGTATTGCTGTGATGATTTATCCAGATGGAATTAATTGGAATGGAAATAAAACTAGAATTGTAATTGGAATTGCTGCAAAAGGCGATGATCACATGGAAATTTTAACTAATATTGCTTTAAAATTAAGTGATATGAGTACTGTTGATGAATTAGTAGCGTGTAAAGATATAAATCATATATACAATGTTTTAACAAAAGGAGAATAATCATGATAATTACAGTAACTTTAAATCCTGCTATTGATAAAACTGCTCATGTAGAAAAGATGGTACCAAATGGATTAAATCGATTAAATAATATTATTCTTGATGTTGGGGGAAAGGGAATCAATGTTTCTAAAGCTATCAAAGAATTAGGAGGAAAATCAATTTGTACTGGTTTTGTCGCTGGAAGCAATGGAAAATGGATTGAAGATAAGTTAGATAGTTTAGGATTAGATTATAAATTTAGACATGTGGAAGGAAATACCCGAATTAATTTAAAGGTGTTAGATCGAGATATGAATTTAACAGAATTAAATGATGCTGGTGACGAGATTCATGAAAATGATCTGCGTTATTTGAAAGAAGATTTATTAGAAATGGTAAATTCTGATGATATTGTTGTCTTGGCAGGGAGTGTACCTAGTGGTGTACCAGTAACTATTTATCAAGAATTAATTACCATGTTTAAGAAAAAGGGAGCAAAGGTTATTTTAGATGCAGACGGTGAATTATTTACTCATGGGATAGAAGCAATTCCAACATTGATCAAACCTAATAAGTATGAACTATGTAAATATTTTAATTTATCTGAAGATGTTAATGATGTTGAGTTAGTTAGTCATGCAAAAAAATTATTGTATAAAGGAATAGAAACAATTGTAATTTCATTAGGATCAAAAGGTGCTATTTTTATTACTAATGAAGAAACAGCATATGTAAAAGGTCTAAATATAATAGCTCATTCAGCAGTTGGAGCAGGGGATTCAATGGTTGGAGCCCTTGCATATGGAATCAGCGAAGAATTAGAATTAATTCCATTGATTAAGTTAGCGGTTGCTACTTCAGCTGGTGCTGTAATGACAAAAGGAACAAAAGCACCAAATCGCAGTGTTGTAGAAATGTTAATGAAAGAAGTCGAAATTGATTTTAGATAGAGGAGAAAAATAATGAAAACGAAAGCAGTACGCTTATATGGCGTGGATGATGTTAGATTAGAAGAATTTGAATTACCAGAAATCAAAGATGATGAAATTTTAGTAAAAGTAGTATCAGACAGTATTTGTATGTCAACATATAAGACAATTAAACAAGGTGCTAATCACAAAAGAGTGCCTAATGATGTATATAATAATCCAATCATTATTGGTCATGAATTTGCTGGAGATATTGTAAAAGTAGGTAAAAAATGGCAGGATAAATTTAAACCAGGACAAAAATTTGCACAGCAGCCTGCTATTCCAGGTCAAATGGAGTCTCCGGGATATTCTTATCAATGGTGTGGGGGAGATACTCAATACTGTATTTTTCCAAACGATATTATTGAAGCAGACTGTTTATGGACTTATGAAGGAGACAGCTATTTTGCAGCCTCTGTAGCAGAACCAATGTGCTGTGTTATTTCTGGATTCCATACTCATTACCACACTATACCTGGATGCTATGATCATATGATGGGAACTAAAGAAGGTGGTAATATCTTGATTCTAGGTGGTTGTGGACCAATGGGATTAGGAGCGGTAAGTTATGCTTTAACCTATGAAAATAAGCCTAAACGTGTGGTTGTTACAGAAATTTCTGATGAAAGAATTGCACGAGCTAAAGAGGTTGTTTCAGTTGAAGAAGCTGCAGCACATGGTGTTGAATTATATTATGTTAATACTGCAAATATGGAAAATCAAAAAGAGGAATTAATGGCTCTTACTGATGGTAAAGGTTATGATGATGTCTTCATCTACATTCCTAATAAAGCTGTTTCTGAATTAGGTGGAGAACTATTAGCATATGATGGTAATTTAAACTTATTTGCTGGACCAACTGATCCTCAATTTTCTGCAAATATGAATTTATACAATTGTCACTATTCAAGACACCGTATTTTAGGAAGTACTGGTGGAACAATTGAGGATATGAAAGAAGCTATTGATAAAGATGCAAAGGGATTAATCAACAGTGCGGTAATGATTACTCATATTGGAGGTTTAGATGCAGTCACAGAAACAACAAAAAATCTGCCTAACATACCAGGTGGTAAAAAGCTGATTTATACACATATTGAAATGCCATTAACAGCAATTGATGATTTTGAAGAATTAGGAAAAACAAATGATTTATTTAAACAATTGGCTAAAGCAACTAAGAAAACTAAAGGCTTATGGAACAGTGAAGCAGAAAAAATTTTATTAAACTATTATAAATAATAAACATAGGCTTATATCAATAGATATAAGCCTATTTAAATAAAGGAGATATTATGCTAAGTATCAATGAAAAATATTTGTCTTCTTTGGCTAAAGAATATCCTACGATTCAAGCTGTTTGTCGAGAAATTATTAATCTTAAAGCTGTTTTGAATTTACCTAAAGGAACAGAACATTATATTTCAGATTTACATGGTGAATATAAATTATTTAAGCATCTAATGAATAATTGTTCAGGAGTAATTAAGGAAAAAGTAAAGCTGCTTTTTAGTCAAGAAATATCATCTAAACAGATCAACGAATTATGTTATCTTGTCTACTATCCACGTAAATTATTAGCTGCTAAAAAATTTGATCAGCAATGGTATAAAGAATCCATTTTACGCTTAATTCGACTAGCTCGTTATATCACTTCTAAATATACACGGAGTAAAGTTAGAAGTAATATTAATAACGAATATTCAGAGATTATTGATGAATTATTACATGCTCAGCTTGATGAAATGGATCAGCAGTATGTTTATCATCTTCACATTATTGATTCAATTATCGAGCTTAAAGAACAGGATTATTTTATTGAAAGCTTGACTAAAATTATTAAATATTTTGCAATTGACCAGCTGCATATTTTGGGGGATATTTTTGATCGTGGAAAAGAACCAGACAAAATTATTGATGATTTAATAAAATATGAGCGTGTGGATATCCAGTGGGGAAATCATGATGTTCTATGGATGGGGGCTTATTTAGGAAATTTAGCCTGTATTATGACAGTGATAAAAAACTGTATTAAATATCAAAATATTGATCTTTTAGAAAAAGGTTATGGAATTCCATTACGAGTTTTAATGCTGCATGCTTGTAAGTGTTATCCTAATTTAGAATATTTAAAGGCGATGGAACAGTATGTAGTAAAAATATTAATAAAACTAGAAACTGAATTAATTAATAAATATCCAGATTGGCAAATGGCATATCGAATCAATAAACCAGATAATCAGCCATTAAGTGAAACTGAACTCTATATTTTAGATGATTTAAAAAAAAGTTTTGCTAACAGTAAACGCTTAAAAAGACATATAAAATTTATTTATGAACACGGTTCATTATATTTAAAAACAAATCATAATCTTTTACTTCATGGTTGTGTTCCTTTGGACGAACAGGGTGATTTTTATGTACACAATTGTTTTGGTCAGAAATTAGCTGGCAGGGCATATTTTGATTTTATCAATGAGAAAATCAATCAGGCATTTATTGAACCAGAGCAAGAAATAATTGATTATTTTTGGTATTTATGGTGTGGGAAAAAATCTCCATTGTGTGGACGAAAGATCGTTTTAGATAAACTACAGGAAGAAATCAAAGATCCGTATTACCATTACATTAATAATGAAACAGCATGTTTAAAAATCCTTTCAGAATTTAATTTACCAAATCCAGTTAGTATGATTATCAACGGTCATACTCCAGTTAAAGTTAAGGACGGTGAAAATCCATTAAAAGGAAATAATCGCTGTGTGGTAATTGATGGAGGGTTTTGTTTACAATATCAAGGTAAAACCGGAGTGGCAGGATATACTTTAATTTCTAATAGTCATGGTATGCGTTTAAAAACACATTTGATTAACCAAGAATATAGTTTTAATATTAATAATGATATGGAATATGATTCACAGATTATCTATACTCGAAAAGATCAAGAACTGATTAAAGATACTAAAAGGGGAATAGAGATAAGTGAAAAAATTGCAGATTTAAATAAATTATTGAAAATATATCGATGTAAGAATTAAATATAGATGGTATAATTTGGATATTGTTTGAAATAGATGAAAAAGATTTTGATAATTTAAAATATCATCGAATAAATAGTATGTAGCAGGAAATTTTTAACATCTAAATACGGTAAGGATGAGTAATTATTTATAAAGTAATAATCTAGTTATTGACATATGTCAATAATGGTGGTATAAATATCATATGTCAATAACTAGAGAAAAAGGGGGAAGCTATGCCAAGACCAAGAAAATGTCGTAAAGTATGCTGTATGCCTAAGACAACTGAATTTCTACCAAGTTCCGGTGGAAAAAACGTTATTATACTTACTATAGATGAATATGAAAGTATTCGTCTTATTGATAAAGAAGGTTTTTCTCAAGAGGAATGTGCTAGTTATATGCAGGTAGCTCGTACTACAGTACAACAAATTTATAATCTTGCAAGAACTAAAATTGCTAATGCTATTGTTGAAGGGTCTACCCTTCGTATAGAAGGTGGAGATTATCAGCTTTGTGATGGTAAAGAAGAACGTTGTGGCTGTGGCGGCTGTAAAAGACATAGATGTAAGGGAGTCGCTATTAAATGAAAATTACAAGTTTGCTTGAAAATACAACTACCTGTGATAATATGTTAACTGAACATGGATTAAGTCTTTATATTGAAACAAAAAAACATAACATTTTATTCGATATGGGACAGACTGATTTGTTTTTTAAAAATGCCAAAACACTCGGCATTGATCTCTCTGGTGTTGATATAGCTGTTTTATCGCATGGACATTATGACCATGGGGGTGGGCTTAAGAAATTTTTAGAAATCAATAAGAAGGCACCTGTATATTTAAGCCGTTACGCATTTGAGCCGCACTATAATGGTATGAAAAAATATATCGGACTTGATATATTTCTTATAGATAACGATAGATTGAATTATACAGATAATATAACAGTAATTGATGAGGGTTTAACACTTTATTCCTGTAATGAGAAAAAACGTGATTATGATCTTGGCAGTTTTGGACTAAATATGTTAAAAGATGAAAAATATGCAGCTGATGATTTTCGCCATGAACAATACCTATTGATAGAAGAAGATGGTAAAAGGGTACTTATAAGCGGTTGTTCACACAAGGGAATTATAGATATAACTCAGTGGTTCAAACCTGATTTTCTCATTGGTGGTTTTCATTTTTCAAAGCTGTCTCTTGATAAAAAACTTGAAAATTATGCCTGTTTATTAAATGAATTTAATACCATGTATTATACTTGTCATTGTACGGGGGAAAAACAATTTAGATTTATGAAAAATTATATGACTAAACTTAATTATCTGTCTTGTGGACAGAGTATTAAAATATAAGAATATGAGGAGAAAGATGATGAAAATTGCAGTAACTTTTGATAACGAACAAATATTTCAGCATTTTGGACACACTAAACAGTTCAAAATCTACAATATTGAAGATGGAGAGATCATTTCATCTCAAGTACTTGATACTAATGGCAAAGGACATGGCGCTCTTGCTGGATTTCTATTCGATAACGGTATAGATGTTCTTATTTGTGGCGGTATTGGCGGAGGTGCTCAAAACGCACTAGCAAAGGCTGGCATCAAACTTTATGGTGGTGTTAGTGGTGAATGTGATGCAGCTGTAAATGCATTACTTGCTGATAACCTTAATTTTAATCCTGAAGTAAAGTGTGATCATCATGAAGAAGGACATAATTGTGGTGGAGGAAACCACAACTGTGGCGAACATAGCTGTCACTAAAAAACCATATTTAGATGTGGTTTTTTCTTTATGGGTGACAGTTGATTTAGGGTAATATAGGTAAGTGTTAGGATTTTTGATAATAAAAACGAAAATTTGTGAATAGTTTTGATAAAATTATATTATAAAGATATTTAAAGCAGGGAAGGAAAATGGAAGAGGAGCTAATTTATCAAGTACTAGCTATTGTATCTGAGATTCCTAAAGGAAAAGTAGCCAGTTATAAACAAATAGCTATATTAGCAGGACGCAGAAATAATGCGCGATTAGTAGGGAAAATTTTAAGTCGTTCTTCAATGTATGGTAAATACCCCTGTCATCGGGTAGTTAATAGTGCTGGGCGTTTAGTACCAGGTTGGGATGAGCAGCGTGATTTATTATTGCAGGAAGGTGTGAAATTCAAGGGTAATGGTAATGTTGATATGAAGGTGTGTAAATGGCATATGCAATGAAATTGGATTTTGAATAATATTGACATTTAAAATATCTATAAAATAACTACAAATTTGCAAATATTTATTGTATAATGGGGCAAATGAGGTGATACCATGAATACAGTTTCGGTTAAAAAAGAAGACATTGAAGAAGTCGTTAAATTAGTTAACGATAGTCGAGTTGTCGCTTTTCCAACTGAAACTGTTTTTGGGTTAGGAGTTAAATTTGGTTCTCACAAGGCATTAGAGGCATTATATAAGTTAAAACATCGTGATAAAGGAAAAGCTGTTTCAATGATGATCAGCAATCCTAAAGATATTGGAAAATATGCTTATGTTAACGAAGATGCTAAAAAGATTATAGATGCTTTTATGCCAGGTATGATCACTATCATTTTAAAAAAACGCCCATTTATTGATGGTTTCTTTACAGCATCGCTTGATACGATTGGAATTAGGATTCCTGATGATCCATTTGTTTTAGCATTGCTAGATCAAACAGGGCCAATGCTGGTTACAAGTGCGAATCTTTCTGGTGAAGATAGTCTTGTTGACGACAAAGCAGTAATGGAAGTATTTAAGGGAAAGATTCCGTTAATTGTTAAAGGTGAAAGCATCAGTAAAAAGGCAAGTACAATTGTTGATTTAAGTAAGGGTAAAATTGAAATATTACGAGTTGGTGATATTTCTAAGAAACAGATAGCGGAGGTAGTTAAATGAAAATTGCAATAGCTTGTGACCATGGAGGGTTAAGATTAAAGAACGTTTTAAAAAACTATCTAGAAACCAATGGTTACATTGTAGAAGATTTTGGAACAAACAGCGAAGATAGTTGTGATTATCCAGATTTTGCAGGAAAGGCTGCAAAAGCAGTAGCTAAGGGAACATGTGACAAAGGGGTGGTCATATGTGGAACCGGTATTGGAGTAAGTATTACCGCTAATAAAGTAAAAGGTATTCGCTGTGCTTTATGCCACGATGTATATAGTGCAAAAATGACAAGAGCTCATAATGATGCTAACATGCTTGCTATGGGGCAAAGAGTGATTGGCGAAGGATTAGCTTTAGAAATTTTAACAGCCTGGTTAGAAGGCGAATATGAAGGTGGTCGTCATGCTCAAAGAATTGCAAAAATGATGGCTTATGAAGGGGAAGAATAAAATGAAAGATATAACAGTATTTGAAAGTGTAGAAAGGGAATTAAATCGTCAAAGAAAGAATATTGAATTAATTGCATCTGAAAATTTTGTTTCACCACAAATCTTAGAATTAGCTGGTAGTATTCTTACAAATAAGTATGCTGAAGGATATCCAGGAAAAAGATATTATGGTGGATGTAAATTTGTTGATGAAGTGGAAACACTAGCTAAAGAGAGACTATGTAAAATCTATGGTGCTGAATACGCTAATGTTCAGCCACATAGTGGGGCACAGGCTAATACAGCAGTTTACATGGCTTTATTAAACCATGGAGATAAAGTATTAGGAATGTCTTTAGCTGATGGTGGACATTTGACTCATGGACATCCTTTAAATTATTCTGGAATTAATTATGAGTTTTATAGTTATGGAGTAACTAGAGAAACTGAAATGATTGATTATGAAGATTTTAAGAGAAAGTGTCAGGAAATAAAACCAAAATTGGTTGTGGCTGGAGCAAGCGCGTATTCAAGAATTATTGATTTTGAATATATGGCTAAATGTGCTCATGAAGTGGGAGCTTTATTTATGGTTGATATGGCTCATATTGCAGGATTAGTAGCTGCAGGATTACATCCTTCACCATTTCCTCATGCCGATATTGTAACAACTACTACTCATAAAACATTACGAGGACCTCGCGGTGGAGTAATCATGTGTAAAAAAGAATTCGCTGCAGATATTGACCGCGCTGTTTTTCCAGGTATGCAGGGAGGACCATTAATGCATATAATTGCAGCAAAGGCGGCTTGTTTCTATGAAGCGATGCAACCAGAGTTTAAAGAATATGCAACACAAGTGATCAATAATGCTAAAGCTTTAGAAACCTCATTAAAGGAAGAAGGTTTTAGGCTGGTAGCAGATGGAACTGATAATCATTTAATTTTGATCGATGTAAAGTCAAGCTGTGGAATTTCTGGTAAAAAAGCAGAGCGTTTATTGGATGAAATCAATATTACAGCTAATAAAAATGCAATTCCATATGATACTGAAAAACCATTTAAAGCATCTGGTATCCGTGTTGGGACTCCAGCAATGACAACCAAGGGATTCAAAGAAGAAGATTTTAAAGAAGTTGGTAAGATTATTGCTTATCGTTTAAAAAATGAAGAAACAGATGAAATTAAAGAAGAATGTTTAAAACGCGTAAAAGCGTTAACTGACAAAGTGACAATGTATAAAGATATTAAATATATCTAGGAGGTTAATAGATGGCAACAACAGTATTAGATCATGCCTTAATTAAGCATAAACTTACAATTATGCGTGATAAAAATACATCAACTTATATATTTAAACAAAATTTAGATGAGATTGCTAAATTAATGGCTTATGAAGTAACAAGAAATGTACCAATTAGAGATAAAATGATTGAAACCCCTATTTGTCAAATGGTAGGAAAAGAAATTGATCAGCAAATCGTTTTAGTTCCTATTTTACGTGCTGGGATTGGGCTGGTAGATGGTTTTAGAGATATTATTCCAACTGCGAAAATTGGTCATATTGGAATGTATCGAGATGAAGAAACTCTTATCCCGCATGAATACTATGCACGCTTTCCTAGTGGTTTAGAAGATTCATTAGTTATTGTAGTGGATCCGATGTTAGCAACAGGAGGAAGTGCTTCAATGGCAATTCAAAATATTAAAGACCGTGGTGCAAAAAATATTTTACTGGTTTGCTTAGTTGGTGTACCTGAAGGTGTAGCTCTAATTGAAAAAGAGCATCCGGATGTTGATATTACACTTGCAGCATTAGATGAAAAACTAAACGATCATGGTTATATTGTTCCTGGATTAGGCGATGCCGGAGATCGTTTGTTTGGGACTGATTAATAATTGAATATTGTTCTATCGAAAGTTACATAATTAGCATATGGATCAAGAAAAGAAAAAACTATTAAAGGACCTATTATTTTGTTTACAGTTAGGTTTTCGAATAATTGGAATTTTTCTGCTGGCTGTAGTTATAGGGATGCAATTAGATAAATATTATAAAACCCGTCCAGCTATATTACTATTAATGTTGTTTGTAGCTTTTGGTTATGTTATAAAGATACTTTTAGGAGCTGGAAAACGATGAATGAAAATGATGTTTTAAAACAATCTGTAAAAGTATTTATAGGTGGATTATTAATCTTTATTATCGTAGGAATAACCTTAAAACAAATTAGTTTTCCTTTAGGGTTTATTTTAGGATATATTGTTAGTGTTTTATCTTTTTATATGATTATTTTAATGTCTGATTTTATTTTAAAAATGGGACAAACAATTAAATATGTAGTAATGCTGTTCATTTTAAAAATGGTGTTATATGCTGGAGGATTCATCCTCGCAATTAAATTAGATAACATATTTAATTTGATTAGTGTATTTTTTGGCTATTTTGTAATTAGAATGACGATTGGAATTTTAGGTTATTTAAATCGCCAATAAGGAGGTGAGGTAAGTGGTTATACAGGCAGAATTAATATATTCATTAATTATCATGATAGCCTTAGGTATTTTCTTTGTTTATGCTGGAAAAAAGGTAGCTGTGGCCGATCCTACTGCTAAACCTAAAGGAATAGTTCTAGTTGTAGAAACGGGTGTAAAGATATTTGATGATTATATGAAAACAATTATGCCCAAGAAGTTTGCAAAGAATTACTATCCATATTTTGCAATGGTATTTTGTTATATATTAGTTAGTAACTTAAGTAGCTTAATTGGATTTGAAGCACCAACTTCAAACTTTTCCATAACTTTAACGATGACGTTTATTACTTTTGTACTAATTCAATATAATGCTTTAAAGAAAAAAGGTTTTTTTAAATATATATGGGATGTTGTTTGGCCACCAACGAATATTTTAAGTACAATATCACCATTGATTTCTATCTCAATGCGTTTATTTGGAAATATTTTAAGTGGTTCAATTTTAATGGCCTTAGTTTATCAGTTTACTGCATGGATATCATATCATGTTATAAATTTTAACTTTTTAGGTCCTGTTATTGCTCCTGCACTACACTGTTATTTTGATATTTTTGCAGGATGTATACAAACTTTAGTTTTCGTTACATTATCATCAATTTTGATTATGATGGAAAATAGCGATGACGATGAATAAGCTCTAACCTAGATTTATCTAGTTAGAATATAGAAAAAATAGAAATATTGGAGGAAATATTAATGACAAATGTAGGTTTAATTGCAATTGGTGCTGGTATAGCTGTATGTGCTGGTTTAGGTACTGGTATTGGAGAAGGTATTTGTGCTGGTAAAGCAGTAGAAGCTTTAGGTAGAAATCCAGAAATGGAAGGTAAAATCAGAACAATGATGATCTTAGGGATCGCATTAACTGAAACTGCTGCTATTTATGGTTTATTGATTTCATTAATTTTATTATTTGTATATTAATTTGAGGAGGAATATCTATGCCTGATATTCAAATAAAATTATTTCCTAATGTAACAACAATTATTGTTCAGTTACTATCAACAGGGGTTTTATTCTTTGTTTTTAAAAAGTATCTATGGGTTCCAGTACAAAATTATTTTGCTAAAAGAGCTGATTATATTGAGGGGACCGTTAATGAAGCAAAAGAAATGAACGCTAAAGCTAAAGCTTTAATGGAAGAAAGCGATAAACAGGCTCGTCAAGCAGCTACAGAGTATCGAGATATTGTAGCTCAGGCTAAAGAAGATGCTTTAAAGGCGAAAATGGCTATTCAAGAGGATGCAAACAAAGAATATAAAGCTAAGATGGATCAGGCTCGTCGTGAAATTGAAGCAGAAAAAGCTCAAGCTAAAGCAGAAATGAAACAAGAAATAGTTGAAATTGCAATAGATGTTGCTACTAAAGTAATGAACAAGGATATGGATACAAAGACAAATAAAGCTTTAGTTGAAGATTTTGTTGAAGAAGTGGTTAATTAATGGAAACAGTTGCACTTAGATATGCTGAATCATTATTTGATTTAGCTGTAGAAATGAATCAAATTGAAGTATATGCTAACGATATTGATTTAGTTAGAGAAGTTTTCGAAAGTGATCCAGATTTTGTTCCATTCTTTAGTCATGTTTTAATTGACGATGAAACTAAATGTGCTTTACTAGATAAAAGTTTTAAAGACCAAATTAATGATTATGTTATTAACTTTTTAAAACTTTTAGTTAAAAAAAGAAGAATGCGTTATATTATGGAAATAATCAAAGCGTTTAAGTCTTTAACAAATGAATATTTTGGAATTCAAGAAGGAATATTGTATGCCAGCTATGATATTAGTGAGGCTGAGGTCAAAGAAGTTGAGACGGCTTTGAGTAAAAAAGAAAATAAGACAATTCATTTAAGAGTTATTAATGATCCATCATTAATTGGTGGAATTAAAGTAGAAATAAATAATCGTGTTTTTGATGGCTCTATCAAGAACAAAGTTGCATTATTGAAGAAAGAATTATTAAGAAAGTAGGTGAAAATAGTGGGGCTTAGACCAGATGAAATTAGTGCTTTAATTAAAGAACAAATCAAACATTTTGATGATGTGATTGAACTTAAAGATATTGGAACAGTTATGACGGTTGGAGATGGTGTTAGTTTAATCCATGGTTTAGATAACGCTATGTTGGGTGAATTATTAGCTTTCCCAAATGATGTATATGGGATGGTTATGAATTTGGATGAAGATAGTGTTGGAGCCGTACTACTTGGATCTGAAAGTACGATTAAAGAAGGAGACGAGGTTAAACGTACTGGAAAGATTATGGAAATACCAGTTGGAGATGAAATGTTAGGTCGAGTCGTTAATCCATTAGGGCAGGCTATTGACGGTAATGGAGAAATAATTACAGCGCATACTCGTCCAATTGAAAGAGTGGCTAGTGGAGTTATGACTAGAAAATCAGTTGATCAGCCGCTTCAGACAGGTATCACATCAATTGATGCGATTATTCCAATTGGTCGCGGTCAGCGTGAATTGATCATTGGTGACCGTCAAACTGGAAAAACTGCAATTGCTATTGATACAATTTTAAATCAAAAAGGTCAAAATATTTATTGTGTATATGTAGCGATTGGACAAAAGAACTCAACAGTTGCACAAATTGTTGAAAAATTACGTAAAGGTGGAGCAATGGAATATACAACAGTAGTTTCAGCTTCTGCCAGTGAGCTGGCTCCAGTTCAATATATTGCACCATATGCAGGTTGTGCGATTGCTGAAGAATGGCTTGAACAAGGTAAAGATGTTTTAATTGTTTATGATGATTTATCAAAACATGCAGTAGCTTATCGTACGGTGTCATTATTATTAAAACGACCACCTGGACGTGAAGCATATCCTGGAGACGTCTTCTATTTACATTCAAGACTATTAGAAAGAGCTTGTCGATTAAATGAGGAAAATGGCGGTGGCTCAATTACCGCTTTACCAATCATCGAAACCCAAGCAGGTGATATTTCTGCGTATATTCCGACAAATGTAATTTCTATTACTGATGGACAAATTTTCTTGCAGCAGGAATTATTTAATGCTGGATTTAGACCAGCAATCGATACAGGACTTTCTGTAAGTCGTGTTGGTTCAGCTGCTCAAATCAAGGCAATGAAGCAGGTATCAGGTTCATTAAAACTTGAATTAGCACAGTACGCTGAAATGCAGGCATTTGCCCAATTTGGTTCAGATTTAGATGCTGCTACTAAAGCAACATTAGACCATGGGGCTAAAGTGCGTGAGGTATTGAAACAAGCACAATATTCACCACGCAGTGTTGCTACCCAGGTAATTACATTATTTGCATTAAAATACGGATTTACTAAAACAATTGAAGTAGAACAAGTATCAATTTTTATGGATCAATTAGTTGAACATATTACTATGACCCAAAGAGATATTATTGATGAAATTAATGAACAAAAAGCAATTTCTAGTGATTTGGAAAAACGGATGAAAGATGTCATGAGTGCTTTTGTATCAAAATTTGAAAAAACTCAAACAAAGGGGTAGTCAACTATGCCTGGAGGAATGCAAGAAATAAAGCGAAGAATTAAATCTGTTGAATCGACTAAGAAAATCACTAAGGCAATGGAATTAGTCGCAACATCAAAACTTCGTAAGACAAGAAATCAATTAGAACAATCAAAACCTTATTATACTAATGTTGCTTTGACAGTAGCAGAGATATTAGCTAATTGTAAGGGGAATAATGATAGTGTTTATTTAACAGAAAATAATAATGTAAAAAAAGAAGTATATATTGTTATTGCTTCAAGTTTAGGGCTATGTGGTGGTTATAATGCTAATATTTTTAAAGAAATCAAAGGGGTAATCAAACCTGGTGATTATGTTTATAGTATTGGCTCTAAAGCTACTAGTTATTTATTAAAGAATCATAAAGGAGTTGTAGATCATAAATTTGAAGATTTAAATAATACATTTGATTTTAAAGATGTAACTAAATTGGTTAGTGAATTAACAAAAATGTATCGTGAAAAAGAAATTAGTAAGATCAATATTGTTTATACAGAGTTTATTAACAATTTAACTTTTAAACCACGAGTTGTTACTTTATTACCAGTTGATCCTGATGATTTCGATAATATTGAAATCTCAAATAAATCAACTTTATTTGAACCAAGTCCAGAGGAAGTATTAGATAGTTTAATTCCGATGTATCTTCAAGCTGTAATATATGGTTACGTTATAGAATCTGCAACTAGTGAAAATGCGGCTAGAAGGACATCTATGGAAAATGCTAATGATAATGCCGATGAACTTACAGAACAATTATTATTAAAATACAATCAAGCTCGTCAAACAGCGATTACTAATGAAATTAGTGAAATCGTAGCAGGAGCAAATGCACAGTAAGGAGGTGCTGTATGTTACAAAACATTGGAAAAATAATTAGTGCTAAAGGGCCAGTAATTGATATCCAATATGATGGTGATAACAATTTACCAGCATTAAATACAGCGATTGAAATCCAAAATGGAGATGAATTATTAGTAGTTGAAGTAGCACAACACATCGGAGATGATGTGGTTCGTTGTGTTGCAATGGGTCCAACTGATGGAGTAAAAAGGGGTATGGATGCAATTAATACCCAACATCCAATCTCAGTTCCAGTAGGAAATGCTACCTTAGGAAGAATGTTCAACGTTTTAGGACAACCAATCGATGGGAAAAAAGCTCTAGAAGATAATGTCAAAAAAATGCCTATTCATCGTAGTGCCCCTACATACGCGGAGCAAAGAACAGAAACCGAGATTCTAGAAACTGGAATAAAAGTAGTTGATTTGATCTGTCCTTTTATTAAGGGAGGTAAAATTGGTCTGTTCGGAGGTGCTGGTGTAGGTAAAACAGTATTAATTCAAGAATTTATTAATAATATTGCTACTGAACATGGTGGTTTATCAGTTTTTGCAGGTGTTGGTGAACGTAGCCGTGAAGGAAATGATCTATATTATGAAATGAAAGAAAGTGGTGTTTTATCTAAAACAACACTAGTATTTGGGCAAATGAATGAGCCCCCTGGAGCACGTTTAAGAGTTGCTCTTACTGGTCTTACAATGGCAGAAGAGTTCCGTGATGAACAAGGACAAGATGTTTTATTGTTTATTGACAATATTTTCCGATTCACTCAAGCTGGATCAGAAGTATCTGCTTTACTTGGGCGAGTACCATCTCAAGCAGGATATCAGCCAACTTTAGCAACAGAAATGGGAGCTTTGCAGGAAAGAATTACTTCAACTAAAAAAGGATCAATTACATCAGTTCAAGCAGTATATGTACCTGCTGATGACTTAACTGATCCCGCTCCAGCAACAACATTCGCTCATCTTGATGCCAAAGTAGTATTAGATCGTTCAATTGCTGCACTTGGAATCTATCCAGCTGTAGATCCATTGAATTCTTCGTCAAGAGCACTTGATCCATTGGTTGTTGGTAAAGAACATTACGAAGTAGCTCATGGGGTACAACAAATCTTACAGCGTTTTCAAGAATTACAAGATATCATTGCAATTCTAGGAATGGATGAATTAGGTGAGGAAGATAAATTAACGGTAGCTAGAGCCCGTCGTGTTCGTAATTATCTGTCACAACCATTTACAGTAGCTAGTCAATTTACTGGTATGGAAGGTAAATATGTTCGGGTTGAAGATACTATTAAAGGATTTAAAGAAATTCTTGAAGGTAAACATGATGATTTACCTGAGCAGGCATTCCACAATGTAGGTACAATTGAAGAAGCAATTGAAAAAGCGAAGACTTTAGCAAATGACTAAATTTAAATTAAAAATAGTAACACCTAGCGGTATCTACCAGGAAGTAGAAATCGATCAATTAAATCTTCGTACTACAGCAGGACAAGTAGGAATTTTAGCTCATCATATGCCTCTTGCAAGTGGAATTGAAATATCACAGATGAGCTACATCATTGATAAACAGCGTTATGAATTTGCTGTTGGTGGTGGATTTGTATATGTCAATGATGATGAAACAAAAATAATTGCTAATTCAATTGAATCTAAAGAAGAAATTGATTTAAATCGGGCTAAAGAAGCTAAGCTTCGCGCTGAACAAAGAATTAAACAAGCAACCGAACAAACAGATTTATTGAGAGCAGAAATCGCTCTTAAAAAAGCGATTACCAGAATAAATGTTAAAGAATTATAAAAAATCCAGCTCATTTTGAGCCAATGGTATTAAGTTAAGATAAAACGGAATATCACTGCATTAAGATAAGGTGGCTGTTAAAACGAAAATAGCCATCTTTTCTGTTATTTCTAAACTTAAATATAAAAAATATGAT
>JAETPY010000173.1 GCA_021770925.1 Erysipelotrichaceae bacterium
TCTTTTTTATGTTATAGGAAATTTCTCAAAAACAAAAATATGAAGATAAAAAATAAAAGGCACAACAAATGTGCCTCAAAAAATGCATTTTTGAAGATTAATGTTGAAATATTTTTCCGTTAGGAGCTTTGTAGTAAATTGGAGACGAACTGTGACTATCACAGTGATAACAATCAACTTGTGGTTCTTTTTTTGTAGCTTCATAAATATCATTAACAATTTCAATAGGATAAGCACTAATTTTTTTGCAGTCTGGACATTTGAAATTAACCATTTCACCAGAAAAAGGGTTTTCAAAATTTTCTCCAAAATCCTCATCAAATTCTTCATCGAAATCCTCATCAAATCCGCTGTTCATAATAAAAAACATGAAATCAATAAATTCCTCATCGTCCATTTCATCGATTACTTTTTTGAAGTCATTTTTTAGTTTTTTTGTTTCATTTGCAAATGGTAATATTTTTTCATTTTTCATAGCATATACCTCCAGTACAATTATACAATAGGAGGACTAGTTGTTGCAATAGAATATTTTTTTGGAATCACAAGTTTAAAAAATATCATAAAATTACCACAAGAACATTGAGCAGGGTCATAACCAAAGGACAACTCAATAGAAAGTCTCCATTTTCTAAGTTGTTGTCTAATTTCAATTTGAGTTTGAGATAGCATTTTAAAAATTCTTGAAGAATGTTTATGCTTTTTTGCATAAATACCATAATAACGAACAAGTTTAAAATGCTCATCAGGAATATGTATAATAAGTTTTTTAATGAAGTCAAAAACATGAAGAGTTTCTTCTACTCTTTTGTTGTCTTCATGTCTTTCATAATAAAAAGTAACATATTCTCCATCATAATTAAGAATGCGAGATTGAGCCATAGCAGGTCTACCAGTATATCGAACAACATAATCGACAGCAAGTTTGATAGATGAGATATCATTAGGTTTAGCATAAACATAGAATCCATTATCATAATTAGAATATAAAAAGTTTTTAAGTTTTTTAAAAGAGTTTAATTGAGATGGTAATAAATTTTCAGAAAGATAAGATAATAATAATTTTTGCCAACGGGAGCGAAGAGCTTTAAAAGAAATATGTTTAACTTTCCTAAATACTTCAGTATTACCAGCGCCACCTTCAGAACAAAGCATGTGAATATGGGGATTCCACTTTAAATCTCTACCGAAGGTATGTAAAGTACACATTATACCAGGAGTAAAATTTTGAGATTTATTTAAATCGCGAAACCAAGATAAGATGGTTTCAGAAGCAGCTTCAAATAATCCATTTAATAAATTTCTATCTTTAAGAAAATAGATACGAAGTTGTTCTGGGATAGTAAAAACAATGTGCCTATGTTTGCATCTAATAATTTTTTTAGAAATATTAAAAGCTCTGTCTTGGGCATATTTAACACCACAGGTATTACAAAATCTAGATTTACAACGAAAAGGTACATGCATAAACTTATCACAATGTTCGCAATAATATAGAGCATAACCAAGTTCTGGATTGCCACAATTAATCATACGTTGAACCTCTTTAAATACTACAGGTCTAATATTTAAGTGTGAATTTTCTAAAATAAATTTATCCCAATTATCAACAAATATTTGCTTTATCGTAAAATCTGACATATCTCATCACCAATTAAAATATATCAAA
>JAETPY010000043.1 GCA_021770925.1 Erysipelotrichaceae bacterium
TCAACAGTTCTTTTAATACTACTCATCTATTTTCTTTCTTTTTAATAATGTCACTGCTGCTCCTGCTAGTAGCACTACTGCTGCCAGCTGATTCATATTTCTTGAATCTCCTGTTTTTACAGTACTTCCTTTGACATCATCTTTTCCACCTGGATTTACTGGTACTTCTACTTTTCCCTTTAATCCATTTATACTTTCCTGTAAATTAGCTATTGCTTCTTCTACTGCTGCATATCCGGCTTCTTCATTAGCTAATACCGCTTTTCCATTCTCTAATGTTTTCATCACTGCCTGCCATGATGCTTCTGTATAGTTTGCTTTGTTTAATGCTTCCACCTCTTTTATCAGACTTGCCAATAAATCTTTGTTTGGTTTTAATCTTAATTCTAAGAAGGCTTTGATTAATTTTGTATAAGCTTCATTTACTTCTTCCTGCATTGCATTTTCATCATCTAATACACTTTTTGCTTCATTCAATACTGGAAGCATTACATTCCATGATACCTCACTATAATCAGCTTGATTTAGAGCCTCTATTTGAGTCGCCAATTTATCTAGATCAGTTTTATTTCCTTTGAAGAATTCTAGCATATGCATTACATTTGCTAGGCGATCAAAAGTCTTTATCAGTAACTTTACCAGCTACCTCAACTGCTATTTGTAAAGCAAATTTATTAGCTTGTTCTTCAACATCAATCTTTTCAAGTGAGTTAATTGCATCATTAAGAGCTTTTAATGCGTCATCAATTTGTTGTTGACTAGTAGCTGTATTTAATAAGTCAGATGCATTTGTTAATGCTGCTACAAAAGTATCTTTTGCTGGTCCATCTTTATATAAATCTAAATTAATTCCACTTGCATTAACGACTGCTTCATTAAGTGCTTCTTTGTCTAAAACAACTATTTCTTTTAAATTTCCAATAGCAGTTTTTAATACTCTAACAGCATCATCAATTGCTTCTTGAGTTTTAGCTGTAGATAAAGTATCTTTAGCAGCATCATACGCTTCTACAAACGCTGTTTTTTCTGCTCCATCTTGATAATTAGATAAGTTTTGATTAATTACATCAGCTAAAGAAATTTGTTCTTCTAATTTACTGAAATCTAGAACAACTACATCTTCCAATAACCCAGCTGTTCTTTCTAATTCTATTTTAGCGTCATCTACTTCTTTTTGAGTTGCTTCTTCATTAGCTAAAACAGCTTTAGCATTATCTAGAGCAGCTTTAAATGCTGTCCAAGATTCTGAAGTGTAATCACTTTCATTATAAACTACATATTCATCATATTTTTCTTGTAATCCAGTTTTATCCACATCATCTGTACTTTCTACTGTGAATCTAAGTTCTGCCCATGAAGCGTGGTCATTATAATCATTACCATTAGTATCAACCTGCATGATAACATTACTCTTACCTGTTACGTCGATATCGATTTCCTTTGAACGCAACGCCTTCATTTGACCAGAATTATAAATTTCCTCTCCATCTGCAATTACTTTAAAGATTACATCAGCACGATCTTCTGCAGTATTAGTTTGGTTAGAGTTAATACCAATGATTCCTTTCAAATTAGTATAACCTTTACCTGCTATATTTACCCCAACTCTACTTGGTGCATGAACTCCTACACCCTTAGTGAAATCAGTTACAACTCCATCTACATACAATGAAATTGGATTAACATCGCAGACGTCTCTACTGTTTGCAAAATATCCACCTTCATCTATTGTCCATTCCATGTCTGAAACATACATTTCATCTACTTCTATAAATGTAATTGTATAAGTTTTTGTAATACCATAGCTAGATGTTGCTTTAATTACTACAACAGCAGGTAGCCCATCTGGTTGTTTAAATTCTTCAACAACAACTTTATCATCTGTGGTAACTACATCGACTACAGGAAGTTTATCATATGAACCTTTTAATATTTTAACTTCGTATGAATCTTTATTCACATCAAATCCGCCAATTTCTTCTCCATTAACTAAAATAGATTTAACTGGTAAACTTGATTGCGTATTCTTATTACTTTGTTCCATCAGTGTATCTGTATCGTTTGTATTGATAGGAACAATTCTAAACGTATGTGAATAAGTTTGTCCCTTTTTAAGAGTATATTGATCTAATGGTGCTGGTCCACAAGCAGCTCCACCTAATCCACGTTGTACTTGATCGACATTAAATACAATATGATCAGATTTTGAAACCTCATACATATGACGTTTTCCATTCATATCTTCATCTTCATAGCGTGATACAGAACTATTCATATCTTCTTGAGCAGCAACCATGAAACCAATTCCTGCATCATTAGTTACAGCTGCCCAGCGGACATCAGTTCTATTTCCATTTTCTTGTGGTTTTACATATTTATTTTCACCATCAATTGCATCAACTGTTGTTTCATATACATCAATTAACGCTGCAGTATTTCTATCACTATAATTTTCAAAAGGTCCACGACCATAATACTTGTAATTACTAAATTCAGTTGGTACATTAATTTTCATACCAATTCGTGTTAAATTATTAGTAATAGCAGTAGATGGTGTAACTGTATTAGTTACTACAACTTCACCATTACCATAAATTTGATAACTAATAGTATTAGGAGAATTATTTCCCTTAAGAGTTCCAGTTACATCAACTTGAACTAAGTTATTGTTATTCTTAGTTACTTTTACATTAGATACTTCAAAATTATCCTTTGTATTAGCTAAATTTGGATCATCAGATGGATCGTTATCAATTTTAGCACGGAAATAATTAGGGGTAGGCCCTTCATTCATTAAAGTCTTACCAGCAAAAGTATAATTTGAAATATAACCAGTTGTTTTATCTATAGATAATGCAAAATCATTACCATTAACATTACCAGTAATATTTAATGCTTCATCTGTGTCTTCGACTTTACTAAATTCATTATTTCCATCAATTGCAGGTTGCATAATTGTAGTAACATAAGCTAAATTAATTTGTTCATAGGCAATAATATCACCAGCATGACCACTATAGTCACCTGCCCATATTTGATCTTCTTTTAAAGTAACATCAAATTCTAAGAAATAATCTTTACCTTCAGCTTTTTGTACATCTGGTAATTCTACAGTAATTTCTTTTTGAGATAAAGGAGCTAAATCCTTTTGTTCATCAGTTAAATAACCTTCTTTTAGAACTTTGTTATTTTCTTTGAATCGCCAAGTAACATTATATCTATTTAAGTTAGTATTTAAGAATTCATTAACGATACGTACTGTACCATCAGTTGCTTTACCATCATTATAGAAGTTAATTTCCTGGAAGATTTTCTTAGCATCTTTAACCTTACCACCAGCAGTACGATCTGCATTTACAATTCCATTAGCACAGAAATTAGCATCATTTACACGTGTATCATTCCAATCTCCACCATATCCCCAATATGATTTAGCATCATAATTAGTTCCAGTAGTAGAAAGCTTCTCGTTTGCAAAATCCATTGCATAAACAATACTTGGATCCGTTTCACTCATACTATCTAAAGCAGCAATTTCTTCAGCAGTTAAAGCTTTATTTAATACTTTAACACTATCAATTGCTCCATTCCATGAACGACCAGAATTTTCTGGATCATATCCAACACCAATACTAAGTGAGTTGGTATCAAATGGGGCAGTAGCTTTATTTGCTAACTCTGCTATTAATTCACCGTTATAATATAATTTATAATTTCCATCAACATCACAAGTAGCAGTTAAATGTTTCCAGTTCCCATCAGAAAAATCACTAGGAAGTGCAGTTGTTAAAGTTCCTGCAGTCCATCCGTTTACAAAGAATTCAAGTTTTCCATTTCTATCGATTTTTAAGTTATAACCGCCACTATCACCTTTAGATAAAATGGCTTGATCTCCACTTGCACCGCCATTATATTTTACCCAGGCATCTAGAGTAAGTCCAGTACTTGAATTAGCAGTTAATTCTGTTTTAGATGGAAGTGTAACATAACCATTTACTGCTTTTGTTCCATTTCTACCTTCAACCAATGAACCAACAACTGTACCAACTGTATTAGTTTTAGCATCAGTTACAGTATAATTTACAGTATTAATTACTTTTGTTTCAACAGATTGATCAATCCAATCCCAAACGAAACCACCCTGAGCATTGTCATATGTACGGAATACATCCCAATACTCTTTTAAATTACCTAGTGCATTACCCATTGAATGAGCATACTCAGATTGAATATATGGTAATTTGTTATTTTTGTTCGTAACGTGTCCAACAATACTAGATACTCCCCAGTATTGTGAACTGTAAATATCTACCATTGATTCTTCACGTGTATTACCATAACGATTTTGACGTTCGTATTTACGAATACGACTAGGATCTCTTTGTAATATCCATCTTGTTGAATTCCAGAAAGGGAAATCATCTGTAAGCGCATAATTAGTATATGTTGCTTCATTACCTAATGACCATATTACAACCGAAGCATGGTTTTTATCACGTTCAACCATATTTTTAGTACGACTCATAACTGCATTGTTCCAAACACCTGTATTTGGTAAGTTTGAAGATGTCGCACCAACATGTGTTTCGATATTTGCTTCATCACACATATAAATACCAAATTCATCAGCTAACTCGTAAGTTAATATATTATTTGGATAATGTGATGTACGAATAGCATTAACATTGTGTTCTTTCATCATTCTCAAGTCTGTAACAATTTCTTCTTTACCAATTGCACGACCTTTATCTAATGAAGTTTCATGACGATTTGTTCCACGGAACATAATTTTTTCGCCATTAATTTGCATTTGTTGTTGACCTGCATCATTAATAACAACGTTTTCTATTTTTCTAAATCCAATTCTTTGAACTGCAGTTTCAATAACTTCACCTTTAGAATCTTTTAATTGTAAAACTACACGATATAGATTAGGCGAATCCGCAAACCATTTTCTAGGATTTATGACTTGAGCTGTACCTGTTTTTTCAACTCCTAAGTCATCAATTAGCTCTTCTAAGTTTTCTTTAGCAGGATCTATATCATATTCCATTCTAATTGGATCTGCTAAAACCGGATCATCATTTTCGTTTGAATAAAGTTGTGCTTCAACAGTGTATTTTCCACCTGTAGCACTAGCTAAATTTCTAACAGATGCATCAATAGTCAATGTTGCATCTTGATTATTTTCATCTAATTCAGGTTTAATAAAGAAATCTCTTAGTTCTACTGTATCTTTAGAATATAAGAATACATCTCTAAAAATACCACTCATACGAATAAAATCTTGATTTTCTAAATAACTACCTGTTGACCAGCGATAAACCTGAAGAGAAATAGTATTTTCTTGACCAGCGATACTGCCATCAGCATTTGTGTTTAAATAAGGGGTAATATTATACTCATCGGCAGTATAACTATCTTCGCCATAGCCTACTTTTTGTCCGTTTACATAAAGATAAAAAGCAGATTCAACACCTTGGAATGATACAAATACTTGACGACCATCCCAATCTTCACTAATTTTAAATTTACGTTGATAATGTCCTACACTATTATTTACCGTAGGAGCATGAGCATTACTAGCATTTAATTCAACGCTTTCAAAATTTTGCCAAGGATATCTTGTATTAGAATAAATTGGTGGTTCATACTTAAAACTTCCATCTTCATTTCTAATCGTTTGAATATTGCTTGGCACATTAATTTTGTCCCATCCTTCGCTATCCCAATCAATTGTACTATCATCTGGATCGCTAATACGTTGAGCTGGATCTTGAACAAATTTGAAATCCCACTCTCCGTTTAAAGATGAATAATAATTTGATTTTGAAGGATCTTTTGATAATGTAGATTTTTCATTATCCATCCCAACTTTGGCATCATGATAAGGGATAAAGCTAGAACGAGCATATTCACGGTTTTCCTCTACTATTTCTAACTCATCATACCATGATTCCCCTTCATATGGACTAGCCGCAGTAACTAATATCTGTCCTGAAGTTGCAAGACATCCAATAGTCATCGCACTAACCAATATAGAAGGCATAATTTTCTTCATTTTTTTATCCTCCTTTTCCCTTATATTATATATTGTATTAGTAAAAGCTTAAAATTGTAATACAATATTTTATTATCTAGGGGAAAGAATTTATTTTTTAAAAGAAAATATCACATAAAAAACATATTAAATTGAAAAATCAATTAAATAAAATAACCATAACTCTTTTTCAATCCCTACTCGATAATCAGTAATTAAAAATAAAAGATTTCAAAAGTTACTATATTTATCAGCACAATAAGATATCTCTTTTTTATGTTTACCCTAAAGCAGGAAGCAACCTTTATTGTATATGAATGATTATTATAAAACACCCATTTTAAATATTAAAAAAGCTGAATAAATCAACTTTCTTAAAAAATTAATTTATCACAGCTTTTTCAATTTATTTAACAGTTACTAATTCTAAATAACTAGTAGTTCCGCCAACCCCTGGAACTCCTGCAGTAATTAAAATTTGTTCACCTGGTTCAACACCATTTTCCTTAGCAAGAATTTGAGCATATTCCAACATTGATGCACGATCATTCATTCGTTTACAAACGACACCTTTTACCCCCCAGTTTAGTGCCAATGAACGAGTTACTGGTTCAGATGGTGTAGCAGCAATTACCATAGATTCTGGACGATAACGAGATACACGTTTAGCAGTAAAACCACTTTCAGTATATACTACAATAGCAGAAACTTTAAACTTAGTTGCAATCTCAGCAACAGACATACAGATTGCCTCTGAAGGATCTTCTGGAGCTGTTCTAATAGCTTTTCTTAATGATGATGCATAATCTAAAGTTTCCTCTGTTTTTAAAGCAATTTTAGTCATTGTCATGACAGCTTCTTCAGGATATTTACCTTGAGCTGATTCACCAGATAACATTATTGCATCAGTACCATCATATATGGCATTAGCAACATCGCTTACTTCAGCACGTGTTGGTCTTGGATTTTCCTGCATACTATCTAACATTTGAGTCGCAGTAATAACCACTTTACCAGCAGCACGACATTTTTTTATTAATTCCTTTTGAATTAAAGGTACATCTTCAGCAGGTACTTCTACCCCTAAGTCACCACGAGCAACCATAATACCGTCAGCCACTTTTAAGATTTCATCCATATTATCAACACCTTCGCTATTTTCAATTTTAGCGATAATTTGAATTTCAGGATGTCCATTTTCAATTAACAATTTTTTAACATCTAATACATCCTGGGCACGTCTAACAAATGACGCAGCAATAAAGTTTACACCTTGTTCGCACCCAAAAGTAATATCAGCAGTATCTTTTGGTGATAAGTAATCAAATCCTAATTTAATTCCTGGTACATTAATACCACGTTTATTTTTAACAATTCCATCATTTGCACAAACACAAACAATATCAGTTCCTTCAACATGATCAACTAATAACTCAACTTGACCATCATTTACTAAGATAAAACCACCAGGTTTAACATCTTGATACAATTCTTTATAAGTAATTGTAAAGCGATCACTTGTTCCCTCTATATCTTCCTGACAGATAGTAACAACCTGACCTTTTTTAAATTCTGTTTTACCTCCAACAAAATCACCTGTTCTAATTTCAGGTCCCTTTGTATCTAATAAAATTGCAATATTTTTATTTAATTCCTTACTCAATTTACGTGCTGTGACAATTCTTCCCCCATGTTCTTCAAAATCACCATGAGAAAAATTAAGTCTCATTACATTCATCCCTGCAAGAATCAATTTTCTTAACATTTTTTCATTTTCACTTGCAGGTCCAATTGTACAAACAACACGTGTTTTCTTTTTTCTTTCTTTCAATTCAAATACCATATCCTATTTATCCTCACCTTACATTTATTTATATTAACGAAGTTTCATTGCATCTTCGTAAATATCAAAATCTGTCTTACGTTTTTGAGATAAAGTTTCGATAATATCTAACCCTTTAATTTCTCCATTAACTTCACTTACACAAAGTCCACCTTTACCTGCTTCCAATAATTCCACTGCATAAACCCCCATGCGTGACGCAAGTACACGATCACGTGCTGATGGACGTCCACCTCTTTGCATATGTCCTAAAACATTAGCACGAGTTTCAAATCCAGTTTCTGCCTCAACCTTTTTTGCTAATTCATGAACATCAGTAATATGTTCAGTAATAACTACGATAGCATGCTTTTTATCTGATTCTTTTGCTGCCTTTAATCTTTCAATTACTTTAGCTTCATCAAAACCACTTTCACTAGTAATAACCATTTCAGCTCCTGCAGCAATTCCTGCATTAATTGCTAAGTCACCACAACGGCGTCCCATTACTTCAAGAATAGTACAACGCTGATGTGAACTTGATGTATCTCTTAAACGGTCTAAAGCATCAACAATTGTATTTAATGCGGTATCAAACCCAACTGTATAATCTGTATTTGGAATATCATTATCGATCGTACCTGGGATTCCAATACAATTAACCCCCATTTCAGTAAGTTTTAAAGCACCAGTATAGCTACCATCCCCTCCAATAACCACTAATGCTTCTATGCCTACTTTCTTCATTTGTTCAATTGAAGCTTTTCTAATTTCAGGATCTTTAAATTCCGGAAAACGTGCTGATTTTAAGAATGTTCCCCCTAAATTAATAATATTACGCGTACTATGGCGATCAAATTTAATAAAATCACCTTCATATAAACCCTTATATCCTAAACGAACACCATATACTTCAATACCTTTATTTAAACATGTTCTAGCTACTGCCCGAACAGCAGCATTCATTCCAGGAGCATCTCCACCAGATGTTAATACACCTATACACTTAACCATTCTTTTTCCTCCTTATAACCACATTTTTATTTCCAAGACATTTTAACACAAAAAGATTGATGTTTCCATCAAATCTTTAATATTTTAATTAAAACATTAATATTTCTTATCGCAAATCCTTACCTTTTAATTCGACTGGAATACTAACCGCTTTCATCCTTGAAATTAATCTATCAACTCTTTCTTTATCACTTGTTTTTAAAGTATAAAGTTTCTTTAATTTTTCCAAAGAGTATTCACTTGTAAAAAAAGTAGCTTTTTCATTTTGAAGACGATAAGCCAAAACTGCTGAAAGAATCTCATCACGCGACCAAGGCGTAACACTTTCTCCACCAACATCATCAATAACCAAATAATCAAGATTTTTCATCAATTCGATCGAACTGTTTACTCCCTCATTACCAAATGCACTTTTTAAATCCATCAAAAATGTTGGAAAATGAATAAAACCACATTTATGTCCCTTAATAACTAAGCAGCGAATCAAAAATCCCATGATCGTACTTTTTCCTGTTCCACTACTGCCATAAAGATAGAAACCTTTATAAACAGGATTCTTTATATACTCACTCATCATTTTAATAATTGCCGTGCCATTACTTTTTGAATCATTTTTGAATGTTAAATCACTAGGTTTTGTAAGTAAAATTCGATTATTAACGTTTTTAAGTAAAATATTATTTAAGATATTTTGATCATTAAAATATGTCTGTCCATATCGACAAGGTGTTAGTGTCAATTTAATTTCACCATCTTGATAATTAAACTGCCGCATCATTCCTTTAGAAACCTTAGGACAGTCTTTTAATGATCTACATCCATTACAAATATCTAAATCCTCTTTATAATCTAAAAATTCAATCCAATTTTCTTCAATATCATAACGACTTAAGTGATATTTTTCTAACATCATAATTATATTATTATCATTTAGTAATTCATTAATACTGTTTTCTTTATTTTTATTAAAATTATTATCATCACTAAACAAATTAAGATTTTGAATACTCTTCATGCTTCCCTCCTATTCAAACTGACTTAAAAATTCATCCAATTCTGTTTCATCAATATCTTTATCATCAACCATACTTATATCACTTTCTTCACTTTCATCATTATTACGGCGATATTTTAAATACAAATTTGCTTCGTCCATAGCTTCTTTAACTGTTTTTATTTTCTTACGTTTCCATTGTGCTGCTCGAGACTGCATAAAAGCTCTTGATAAAACATTGTCACATTGTGATAACGTAAGCTCAATTAATACATTCATAACACCTGGTTCTAAATATAAAGAAGTCATAATTGATTCAACAATCTGCAAATCATGTTTTAATGGTTCTCTACCACCTTGTTTATCTTTTAATAACTGATATGGATTAATATTCTCTAAATAATGGATATGCACATTTAATGGATCATTACCATTAGAACTTTTATGAATTATTGGCTGTTTATGATATATTTCCGCAAACTTTTCCGGCATTGCAAGATCATAGTAATCACGACAATTTTTAATCAATAATTGATGAATCAGCTTATCATTTTGAATACTGTCTTTAACTAATCCCTGCATATCCAGGGCATTGATACTATATAATGTTCCAAGCTGTTTAATAATCGTTTCATCATCACTTGTAATAATGCTTCTCTTTATCTGGTAATCTTTTAATCCCTGATAGAATAGTTCTAAATCATAGTCACATTCAATTTTACCATGATCACTATTAAAAAATCCTTTTTCAACTAATACCTCACTGCTTCCCTCAAGCATATTTATATCAAAGACATCTGTGAACTTAGCTGTAACATTTTCATATCCTTGTTCAATATTTAAAGCTGATGCTTTAAAGCATAATTTAGTTCGATACAATTCTTCTTTGCCCAACCGTTGTAATAATAGCGGACCTAAAATAGCATGATTAAAAATTTTAGCTGGTGCTAATGGTGTCTTTATAACGTATAGATAAATCCGCTTATTTTCCACATCTTTTTTATATTTAGCTAAAAGCCCTATTGCTTCTAATTTTAAACTGGCTTCATTAATTTCATTTAATGTTAAACCCGTTATTTTTGTTAGACGACTAAAAAGACTCAATGCTTTAGTTAATGAAAGCTGATCTAATTCTGAATAAAGACTTAAATATAAACTACATGCCACATTTCCAATCAAAGGTTGATATAAAAGCGAAATCGAGCGCATATGAATACTATCAAGAGGATAATTAGCATTTACTGTATATAGATCAGACATCATTAAATCCATTTATATTATCTTCCTTTCAAAAATTCTTCAATCTGTTTATATAATTGTTCTAAACATTGGCTATTATCTAAAACAATATCTGCTCGAATCTTTTTTTCTTCAATACTCATTTGATTAGCAATAATAATTTTAGCATATGCTTCATCAATACGATCCCGTTTCATTAACCTTTTGATTTCTTCTTGTTCATTTAAATATACAACAATAATTTTATCACATAAATACTCTAAGTTGCTTTCAAATAATAAGGGAATATCTAAAAAAATAAATTTTTCATTTTGATTATTTGCAATTTCTTCTTTAATCTTATTTATTACATAAGGATGAATAATACTTTCTAGAACAGTTTTAGCATGCAGATCATGAAAAATAATTTGTCCTAGTGCCTTACGATCAATAGGACCTTCGCCTAAATTAAAAAGATGTTTTGTTTTATTTATACATTCTTGATCAACAGTTAAAGCATCATGTGCAAGTTTATCACTATCAACAACTAAATACCCTTTATCTTTTAAATAACTAGTAACGGTACTTTTACCAGTAGCGATACTGCCAGTAATTCCTAATACTTCCATTTACATTTTCTCCCTAATTGCTTCTAAAATTTTAGCACAATTTAAACTATTATCAAGACTCATAATCTTACTTTCTAACTGACCAGTTTCAATCAAATCATTGAAATGCGCTATTTCACTATAAAAATCATCATAAACATAATCAACATGCTTATTAATTATTTGCCCATCATTTAAAACAATCTCAATATCTAAAGGCCGATGTAATGGCTTAACGATCATTTTACCAATACTTCCAATAAAGGTCACCTGATTTTCTTTTTTTCGATCCATCGCACATTCAACAATACCAATTTGATTATTAAATTCAATTCTAGCATTTACATAGCTGTCAACACCACATTCATGATATTTATATTTTACTGTTAAATCACTTATTTCCATTTTAAAAAAATCATCAAGATAACTGATGTTATAGATTCCTAAATCCCATAAACAGCCGCCTTGTTTTATATCAAACAAGTATGAATTAGGATCATATTCTAAATGCTCGCTACAAAAAGATGTTTCGATTTTTTCAAGTTCACCAATTATTTTATCATTTAAGAGTTTTTTAGCCTCTTTATATCCTGGAATAAATTTATTTTTCATTGCTTCCATGACTAAAACTTTTTCTTTTTTAGCTAAATCTTTGATTTCCTGCATTTGTTTACTATTTATTGTTGCTGGTTTTTCTACCAGTACACTTTTATGAGCTAAAATAGCTTTTTTGATCCATTCATAATGATAATAATGTGGTAAAGCAATATACACAGCATCAATACAAGTATCATCTAAGATTTCCTGAAAAGAACCATATGCTTTATTACATGGAAATATTTGCTCAAAAGCTTCTGCTTTTTCAAGACTGCGGCAGCTTACCGCCTCTAACTTAGCCCTTTTGTCATTACTCAAAGCTCTACAAAAACGATGAGCTATTTTTCCGGCTCCAATAATACCCCAATTGATCATCTTATCTTCTCCTTTTTTGACAGTGTTTGCAATAATACGTCCCACGACCTTTGATTGGCTCTTTCGTGATTTTACCACCACAAATAATACATTCTTTTTGCATATGAGCCTTCAATTTTACTTGAAATAATCCATCAATTCCATTAGCACTAAAAGAATGAATCGTAGTACCTCCTTGTTCAATTGCCTCATTTAAAATATCAGAAGCCACCTCTTTTAGTTCAGCAACGCTTTTTTTTGTCAACTTATAAGCTGGTGTATGCGGATCTAAATGCATCGCATAACATATTTCATTAGCATAGATATTACCGATTCCTGCAATAATACTCTGATCTAAAATTGCATGTTTAATTGGCAGTTTACATTTGTGCAGCTTAGCATATAATTCTTTAACATCGGCATTAAATGGCTCTGGCCCTAGTTTTGAAAGCGGAGGCTCATTTGCATAATCATCTAAACTAACTAACTTCATCCGCCCAAATTTGCGAGTATCGTTATATCTAAGCTGTTTACCATCATCCAGCTTAAAAATAATATGGTCATGTTTATTTAAAGGGGTATTGGCATCTACATAATGGTACTTTCCTTCCATCCTTAAATGAGAAACAAAAGCAGTATCATCTAACTTAAAAATTAAAAATTTCCCAATTCGATCAAGATCATTAATTGTCTGATTACTAACTGCTTTAACAAATTTCGCAATATCATCTTCAATAATATTAGGATAGATTACATCTACAGAAATGATTTTTTTCTTAAGAATAAAATTTTTTAACGTTCTTCTAACAGTTTCTACTTCTGGTAACTCTGGCATATTTTCACCTACTTTAACTCATACCAGTTTTTGGCATAAGCCCCTTCTGCTTTTAATTCCACTTCCATATTAACAGCATGTTCCATACAATCTTTCACAATATTCATTATATCTTCTAATTCATTTTGATATACATCAAAAATCAATTCATCGTGAACTTGTAAAATCATTTTTGATTTTAATTTTTTCTCTTTTAAAACTTGATCAACTTGTATCATTGCTAATTTCAGGATATCAGCAGCAGATCCCTGAATTGGTGAATTCATCGCTAAGCGTTTTCCAAATTCTTGACGCATGTAATTCTTTTCTTTTATTTCAGGAATATAACGTTTACGATTTAAAATTGTAGATACATAACCTTTTTCTTTAGCAAACGCTATCGACTGATCCATATAAATTTTAATTTCCGGGTAAGTCGCAAAATACTTTTGAATAAAATCCCGTGCCTCTTTAACAGTCACATCAATTTGTTCTGCTAAACCAAAATCGCTCATACCATAAATAATTCCGAAATTAACAGCTTTTGCATTTCTTCTCATTTGTGAAGTAACTTTATCTTCAGTTACTCCAAAAACAACACTTGCTGTATGACGATGAATATCTTTATCTTCATTAAATGCCTGAATTAATGATTTAACATGCGCCAAATTTGCTAGAACCCTTAATTCAATTTGTGAATAATCAAATGAAACAAGATAATCGTTTTCAGGGATAAAAGCCTTTCTAATTAATTTTCCTTCTTCTGTTTTCACTGGAATATTTTGTAAATTAGGATCTGTTGAAGAAAGCCTTCCAGTTTGTGTTAGTGCCTGATTATACATAGTATGTATTTTCCCATCAACAAACACTTGATCTTGTAATCCTATAATATAGGTCGATACAAGTTTTGTAAGCATCCGATATTCTAAAACCTTATCAATAATAGGATGGATATCTTTTAATTTATTTAAGACATCAACGGATGTTGAATATCCTGTTTTTGTCTTTTTTGCATGTGGTAAATTTAAATCTTCAAACAAAACTTCTCCCAATTGTTTAGGCGAAGAAATATTAAATTCTTTATGTGCTAATAAGTGTATTTCTCTTTCCAAGATATCAATCTGCTTTGTAAAATCACTTTCTAATTGCTTTAAAACATCTGAATCAACTTTTGCACCTTGAAATTCCATCTCAGTTAAAATATGTGAAACAGGCATTTCAACATCTTTATATAATTCGTATTGTTCTTTAGCTTTGAGTTTTTCAATAACTCGATCCTTCAATTCGTAAACTGCTTTTGCCTGTTTAACTAAATGTACAGCCAGTTCATGAGTTTCAGGAATGTGTTTTTTTGCTCCTTTACCATAAACTTGTTCATCATACAAAACATCATAATACTGATAAAATTCACAAACACTTTTAATTTCATCTTTTAATGATGGATTTAGTATATAAGAAGCCAACTGTAAATCAAAAGTATATCCTTTAAGATTTAAACCATTCCATGTACAAGCATTAATACATTTTTTGATATCATAGCCATATTTTTCAATCTTCTCATCTTCTAAATACGCTTTAAACTGATCACACTTATATGCATCATCAAAAGAAATATAATAGCTGCATTCATCATTATAAATACCAAATCCTAAAACAGGTGATTTATGATAATTGTTATCATAAACACCAACAACTAAACCTGCTGGTTTTTTTATTAATGGTAATTGTTTTACAATTTGAACTTCTAATTCTTTTTTTTCTTCAACCTGGTGATTTAAAGACATTCTTTTTAATAAAGAATTCATATCATACCGACGATAAAAACCTGCTAAATCTTCATAATCATGCCCAGTATAACGCCAGCTGTCTAAATCTAAATCAATTGGAACATCTAAACAGATCTTTGCAATCTGTTTAGAAAGCATACCAAGTTCAATATTAGCACGAACTTTTTCGCCCATTTTTCCTTTTAATTCCATCATATGTTCTTGCAAATTTTCAATTGATTCATATTGATGTAAAAGTTTTAATGCTGTTTTTTCACCAATTCCTGGAATTCCAGGAATATTATCTGCACTATCACCCATCAATCCTAATAGATCTGTCATTTGCTGTGGCTGTAATTGATATTTTTCATAAAAACTTTCAGGAGTAATAATTTCATATTTATCACTTTTTTGTGGTTTTTTATACTGATAAACAGACTCATTAACAAGCTGCATCATATCTTTATCATTTGTATAAATACCCACCTTCAAACCAGCATCTTTTGCTTTTTTTGATAAAGTTCCAATAATATCGTCACCTTCATACCCCTCAACTTCTACATATGGAATATTATGTGCTGTTAAATATTCTCTTACCATTGAAAATTGGCAAATCAATTCTTCTGGTGTTTCTTTTCTTGTTCCTTTATAATTTTCTAATAATTCACTTCTAAATGTTTTCCCCTTAGCATCAAAAGCAACAACAATATATTCTGGATTTTCTCTTAATAAACTTTCTAATCGATTAGCAAAGCCGTATACAGCATTTGTTGGTACACCATCTTTATTAACCATTAAGTTTCCCATCGCTGCTGTAGCATAATAACAGCTAAACAGCCAAAAATTTCCATCTATTAATACAAACTCTTTCATCCTCTATCCATCCTTAACGTACATTTTTAGCCTGGTTAATTACCAGTGATAATTTATCGCGAAAATTTACTCTTCCTTCAATCAGACAAATTTCTCCACGAACTAAAATCTTTTTTAAAATCTGGAAACTGTTAGCAAAAACAACTGCATCAACTTCTCCAGTTTCATCATATCCCTCAACAAAACACATTTCTTGACCTTTTTTATCAACAATAACTTTTACTCTTGATAAAGCCATTATAACCCTTACCGGTTTATCAATATAGTTTTGCAAAGCACTTATATTAATGATTTCTTGTTTTATATTTTCCTTTATCAAAGCAATTGGGTGCATTGATAAATAAACTCCTAAAACAAGTTTTTCTTCTTCTAAAACTTTCATACGATTATCTTTAACAATCGTTAAAATTGGTGGTTCATCAATTCCAATAGAATTTTTTAACTGAACATACTCTATAATTTTATGTAAATTTTGCTTAATTGTACTACGATTTAACTTAAACTCATCAAACGCTCCTGCCATAATTAAACTGTCAATCATCTTACTATTAAGTTTACTTGATTCCATTCTCGAAACAAAATCAAAAATATCTTTAAATAAACCTTTTTTTCTTTCCTCAACAATCGCTTTATACCCTGCATATCCAACATTTTTAATCGCCAGCAAAGAATAACGAATATTACCATCTTCAACTTTAAAACGATTAGTTGAATAATTGATTGATGGCGACAATAACCTTATGCCATATTTTCTGCCTTCTTGAATACAGCTTATTTTACTTGCATCACTGCCCTGTTCATTAGATAATAAAGCACTGAAAAACTCTAATGGGTAATTAGTTTTTAAATAAGCTAGCCAATATGCTATATATCCATAAGCAACTGAATGAGATTTATTAAAACCATAGTTAGCAAACTTTTCAATTAAATCATATACCCTTTCAGCTTCCTCTTTACTAAAACCATTTTCTATCCCGCCATTAATAAAATCTGTTTTCATCGAAGCCATCAAATCAGCTGTTTTCTTAGATACTGCTTTTCTTAAAATATCAGCTTTAGCTAACGAAAAACCAGCCACCCTTCTTGCTACCTGCATTATTTGCTCTTGATAAATCATTATTCCATAAGTTGAAGATAAAATTGGTTTTAAACATTCCAAAGGATAAGTAATTGGTTCCTGTCCATTTTTTCTAGCTATGTATGCAGGAATATTAGCCATTGGTCCTGGTCTAAACAGACCAATAGCTGCAATAACATCTTCTAAACAACTACATTTCATTTTTATTAAAAGACTTTTCATTCCTGGTGATTCTAATTGAAAAATTCCAAATGTATCTCCATTACTGATCAGCTGATATGTCTTTTGATCCTGCAAATCAATTTCATTAATATTTATTTTTATATGATAATTTTTTTCAATATCTTTAATTATATAATCAATTATCGTTAAATTCTTTAATCCTAAAAAATCCATTTTTAATAGCCCAGCTTCTTCAATGTAGTCCTTTGAATATTGAGTCATGATTCCCTCATTTGGCCCTTTAACTAATGGTACGATCTGATCAAGAGGATCATTAGATAAAACTACTCCAGCTGCATGAGTAGAAATATTTCGAGGTAACTTTTCGACTGTAAAAACAGCTGAAATGACCTTACGCAATGCAGGATCTTTATTGACCATTGATTGAAAATTATATGATGTTTCATAGACTTCTTTAGCACTCTTTCTATTTTTATAACTAGTAGGAATATTTTTAGCTAAAAGTTCTAATTTTGGTAACGGAACTTTTAAAACCTTTCCCAAATCCTTTATTGCTACTTTAGGCCCATAGGTTGAAAAAGTAACAATTTGTCCAACATGTTCCTGACCGTATTTATTGGTAACATATTCAACAATTTCATCACGCCGATCATCTTGAAAATCTATATCAATATCAGGCATACTAATTCTTTCTTCATTTAAAAAACGTTCAAATAATAAATCATATTTCAAAGGATCTACATTAGTTATTCCTAATACATAAGCAACTAAGCTGCCGGCTACTGATCCTCTTCCTGGTCCCACTAAAATTTTATTTTTTTTAGCATATCTAACATAATCAAATACAATTAAAAAATAATCATCAAAACCCATTTTAGTTATTACGCTTAATTCTTTTTTTAATCTTTCTAAATAAACAGGTTGCATCTTTTCATTTTTAAAACGCTTTTTCAGCCCAACTACACACAACTGCCTTAAATATTCACTTGCCTTACCATTTTTAGGAACAGGATATTTAGGTAAATGCATTTGATGAACTGGAATCGTTGCATTACATAAAGTTATAATATAATTAGTATTTTCAATATACTTTTTATCAAAGATACTTTCCATTTCATAGCTCGATTTAAGATATAATTGATCAGTTGCTGGTTCATGATCAATATCTAAAACAATTCCTTTAGAAGATGCTTGTAACAATTCTAAAGTATAAGCATCCCTGCTTTCAAGATAACGTACTTCATTGGACACACAAATTGGAATATTTTCTAATAATGATAGTGCTATAAGACGCTCATTTATCTTTTTTTGCATTGCAAGATCATGATCCTGCAAGCAAACATAGAAATATTTAAAGCTGTTTTTAAACAAACGCATATATTTAAGCGCTTCAGATTCTAATTCTTTTAGAATCAATCTTTCAATAATTCCTTCTTTACAAGCTGATAAAACAAATAAATGTTCTTGATATAGTATTAAATTTTCTAAAGTAACTGCTTTATTATCGTTTAAAGATATATCACTTGCTATTTTTATTAAATTAAAATACCCCACTGTATCTTTAGCTAGCAATATCAAAGGATATATTTCATGGTCAATTTCAATACTAGCTTCAATACCATAAACTGGTTTAATCCCATATTTATGACAATACTGTGTGAATTCCATAATCCCAAACATATTATTTTTATCAGTTAAAGCTAGTGCCTCTAAGTGGAGATCACTAGCTTTTTTACACAAGTCTTCTATTAAAACCGTACTGTTTTGAAAACTATAAGCACTATATACTTGTAAATGACCTAGCATTATCTCCACATCCCTTCAAAATGTATTATACCACCAAATAGTCCATTTAAAAATGATTATTATAGAATTGCTCGAAATGAAAATAAAATAATCATAATTGAAAGATATAAACAAAGGCACATATAAACAGTATCAAAAAAAGCAAATGTTGTAACTGCTAAAAGCCATACTCTAAAACAATATAAAGCTAAAACATAATAATGATACTGGACCTGTAAAACACAAAACCTTTTTTGCCAGCCAATAATAATAATTGATAACAATGCTGCAATTAAGTGGAAAGGAATGATCCACAATGGACAAATTACCTGCATCAATAAGATTATTCCACAAATGAATTGTAATTTTTTAATCCGTATTAACATATAATCACCTACCATATTATATGTTAATTTAACAAATAAAATGAAAAGAAGTGGATAATCAAACGATCATTCCACTACATAGCATGTTTAACCAAAGCTTTTGTTAACTGATCTGGACAGCTTGTTGGCTTACCTCCACAACGGATACCTTGTAAACGTTCAACTACATCAGTTATACTCATTCCTTTAACTAATGCCCCAACACCCTGAGTATTACCAGAACATCCACCGATAAACCTTACATTATTAACTATACCATTATCAACATCAATAATAATTTGTTTAGCACATACTCCTTGAGGCTGAAATTTAATCTCCATCATCACTCCTCCTTATTCATAATTATAAATGAAATTAAAATAATTATTTTACTTCCTTACTAATTTTACAATCGTTGTTAAATATGAATTATGACACGATGAATCTAACGCCACAATTTTTTCTAAGCGATAACTTTTTTCTAGATCCGATAAATCTTTAGCCAATGTTGAATATGATTGACAGCAATAAATAATCGTCTTAATTTTTGCAATCTTTATACTGTTTTTAATTGTATCACTTAACCCAAAACGTTCGTTTTGAATTACTAAAGTATCATAAATTTTCTTTTTAGCATAAGTGACGATCTTCTTATCAATGTCACCAGCTGCAAAAGTAACATTTTCTTTATATTTAGCATTCATTTTTGCATCTTCAATATGATATTTTTTTTCATCAATAGCAACAATTTCTTCTTGATCCAAATTAGCTTCCAATAATCCAATCCCACAATTTAAAGAGATGATTTTTTGACTATTCTGTAACATTTTCTTAATACATTGCATCTGTTTATGATAAACAAACATATTTTCAGGTAATTTAGACTTAACAGATACTAAATATTTTTTATCTTCAAGATATAATTCTAAGCGACTTAAACCATATAACTTTGTATAACCTGATTCATCAAATTCCTGATGTTTAGAAGTATTGATAGACATAAAGATACTAACAACTTGTGGTATCTGACTAATTTCCTTTACAACTTCATTATTTAAACCATCTCGACCTGTAATAAAAACAAGCTGAAGCTGTTTATCAATAAGCTTTATTTTAATAAATCTTAAACCAGTTTTAAACTTGTCATTATAAATTTTGCATTTATTATTTGTCAAGATATTTTCTAAAGCTAATAATGTTTCATTAATCAGCGGATGCTGTTTAAAACATTTTGTCATCAACGTTAAATATTTACTATCACGCTGATATATACCAAATGTTATCTTTCCTTTAAATTCAACAATTGGTAAATTTACGTTAGTAATAAATCCTTCTTGTTTAGGCGAAGCAATTACATCTTTAAAAACAGTTTCATTTAAATCATATTCAGTATATTTTCTGATTGCTTCACGAACTGCCTCTTTTTTAGCAGTTAACTGTTTAAAATAACTTAAATGCAGTAAAGTACATCCCTGACAATTGCCATAAGCCTTACAGCGTGGAACAACACGACTATTTGACGGTTTAATAATTTTAACTAACTTTCCTTCATAATATGAACGTGTCTGCTTTGTTATTTCGGCTATAACTTCTTCTTGTGGTAAAGCTCCTGGTACAAAAATAATCTTTCGATCAATATAACCAATTCCCTCACCATTAATTCCTAACTTTTTGATTTCTACATTTTTTTTCATCCTACAATCTCCTCTTTTTAGAGGTCTTCTTCCTCTTTATCTTCCGTTTCATTAAGAATAGTTACTTTTAATTGGGCAATTCTATTTTTATGCATTTTTACTATTCTAAACAACACATTTCCAATTTTTACTTCCTCATCTATTTCTGGAACCTTTGAAAGTTCTCCTAAAACTAAACCACCAATCGATTCAAAATCCTCAGAATCAAATGATGTCTTTAAACGGTCGTTGACTTCATTTAAATTTAAACTCCCATCAACTAAATATTCATTATCACCTAAAGAAATAATTTCTTCCTCTTCTTCTTCATCATATTCATCATCTATTTCACCAACAATTTCCTCAACGATATCTTCAAAAGTAACAATTCCACTCATTACTCCATACTCATCAAGAACGATTGCCAATGTTGCATGTTCTTTACGCATTAGTGCAAAAACATCTGACACCTCATTAAATTCATAAACAACAAAAATATCACGCATATAATCCTTTACTAAAAACTCATCTGGATCAATATTAAAAAACAATAAATCTTTAACATTCAATACTCCAACAATTTCATCAAACGATTCACTATGAATAGGATAACGTGAAAATTGACTGCGTTGATAAATTTCCATTAACTCTTGATATGAACAATCATCAGGAATACTTTCAACATGTATTCTTGGGGTCATAATTTCTTTAATTTCAGTTTCCCCAAATTCAAATACATTATGAATCATTTCTTTTTCTTCTTCCTCTAAAACACCTTCTTCATGGCCAACTGTTACAATTGTTTTTAAATCTTCTTCTGTCATTGTTGGTCCATTATCACGATCACCACCAAGTACTTTAATAAAGAAACCAGTAATTATATTTAAAAAAAATACTACTGGTGTACAAATTATACAAACAAAAGAAGTAAACCGTGATAAAAATAATGCAATTGAGTCCGCATTTTTAGTAGCAAAAGATTTTGGTGTAATTTCTCCAAAAATAAGAATTGTTAAAGTTACAACTCCAGTAGCTGCAGCAACTAGAGTACCGGAATCTCCAAAAAGGGAAATTACGAATGACGTTGTTAATGATGAAGCACCTATATTAACCAAATTATTTCCTACTAATATTGAGCTAAATAAACGATCTGTATTAGATAACAGTTTCTCAACTGTTGCTGCTTTTTTATTTCCTTCTTCAGCTAAATTACGCATTCTAATCTTATTTACAGATAAAAATGCTGTTTCAGTACATGAAAAAACTCCGGAAAAAATAATTAAAATGACAAATATTATAATATTGATTATCTGGGTCGGGTCCACAATAAATCTTATCTCCTTATTATTAATTTTGTCATTATCATATTATAAACTCTATAAAAAGTCAAATTAAGTATTGGCTAACCTAGGATAAATGCATAAAATCAAGTATTTTAAAGACTACATACATTAAACGTTTGTTACTATTTTCAGTTAAACTTTGGTTATTTAAAATTGTGTTATTATAATTGATTTACTAACAAAAACGGCATAACAGTTTATAAAATCTATCTTAACAATAGTGTTTTTCAATAATATTTAATTTTTAAAAGTAATTCTCCCGATTATCTTGTAAAAGATAGTAGGAGGAAAATTATATGAGTAAAGTGATTAGTTATCAAAATAATTTAGTTAAATTTAATAATGATCTTTTCTTTAAA